>JBMLQF010000001.1:0-2676 GCA_049241705.1 Fluviicola sp.
CCACAGCCCAACAAAGCAATAAAAAATCGTCCCAATATTAACCCAGAACAAATACGGCCACGAATAACCGTCTTGCTTTTCGCCGCTCCAATTGGCATGTAAATGACCTATTTCAAAAAAAGGCATTAACATAACAGCAGTTCCACTGTAATACTTATTGTATGCCCACCCTGTCCGAATAGTCTCGTCCGAATAACCAATTACAAAATCACCAAAACGAGATCTAGGATACGTTTTCTTTATTTGATAGATAAACTCGAAATGATTGGTATGATAAATTTGCCATTGAGGCATCCATGCGTAATATCCGGATGCGTCAGAATGGATAACCTCTATATCCTTAGCCTTAGGATTTGTCCATCCAAATGACCGATCAGATTTAGAAAAATAAATAGCAAATAGAAAGGTCAAAAAAAGCCATAAAAACCATTTACTACTCGAAACCTGATGTATTTTAAGCCAGACCTTGTCTACCATTTAGTTATTTTTTGATCCAGATACTGATCAAAGATAACCAATGCAGCCATTGCTTCAACAATTGGAACCGCTCTCGGCACAACACAAGGATCATGACGTCCTTTACCTGTAATCATCTGCTCGTTGCCATCTTGGTCTATTGTTCGTTGTTCTGTCATGATCGTTGCCACAGGTTTGAACGCAACTCGAAAATCGATGGGCATTCCATTGGAAATTCCTCCCTGAATTCCTCCAGAGTAATTGGTACTTGTACTTCCGTCTTTAAGAAAGATATCATTGTGTTCTGACCCCCTCATGGAAACGCCGTCAAAGCCAGATCCGATCGTAAAACCTTTAACCGCATTTATTGACAGCATGGCTTTACCAAGTTGCGCATGTAATTTATCAAAAACAGGTTCGCCAATTCCAGCAGGCAGTCCTGTTACAATACAACGAACGCAACCACCGATTGTATCACCGTCTTTGCGCACATCACGAATCAGCGCTTCCATTTGCTCAGCGGTTTCCTGATCAGGAACACGAACCGGATTACTTTCGCGGACAGCGACCAAACTTTCATTCCACGCTCCTACCCACCGAATTGATCCAACCTGATCTACAAAGGCCTCAACACGGATCCCAATTGAAAACAGAAATTGTTTGGCAATCGCTCCAGCCACTACTCTACAAGCGGTCTCCCGAGCACTCGATCTTCCTCCGCCATTCGGGTCTCGCAACCCGTATTTCTGATCATAAGTATAGTCGGCATGTGAAGGTCTGTAAGCTTGTGCCATTTCCGCATAGTCGGCTGAACGCTGGTTGGTATTTTGGATAATGAACCCGATTGGAGTTCCAGTTGTTTTCCCTTCAAAAATTCCGCTGTAGAATTCCACCACATCACCTTCTTTGCGCTGTGTTACGATAGCGGATTGTCCGGGTTTACGACGGTCTAATTCCTGTTGGATCTTTGCTAGATCCAATTCAAACCCCGCTGGAACGCCATCAATGACCCCACCCAGTGCTTTACCGTGAGATTCACCAAATGTCGTTACTCGAAACAACTTACCGAAGGTATTGCCTGACATGCTTCTGATTTTAGACAAATATACTGGATGTATGCTTTACTGATGACGAATTAATTACAGGTATTGTCCCAAAAACAAGAATTCCATAAATTGCATGCATAAAATGAAAGTTATGAAGTCAATCCTTGCATGTGGAATCTTATCGCTATTGATCGTTTCCTGCAAAAAACACAGCTGCTATGATCCGGAGTTAGAAAAGGCCTATCAGAGTGTGGGGTGTACTACTGACTGTCCTGGAGTCAAAGGCTGCGATGGCAAGACCTATTGCAACGAATGTGAAGCGGCTACACAAGGCATTCGCGTTGTAGAATAAAAAAAGAGAGGTTTCCCTCTCTTTTCTTTTAATGTATGATTTGAATTCGATATTGTCCTTTCACACCCAGATCATCTTCGAAAATCAAGACGTACATCCCCGATGCAAGATCCTGAGTTTGAACTTCGGTCTGACCATTAACGAATGTTTGAGTTCGAAGGTTTTTACCATTCAGATCGCGTAAATGAACTTTTGAAACGCCATGGGCTTGCTGAACCGTGAATGATGAATTCGCTGGATTAGGATAAACTAACGCAGACCAGTTCAATTCATTCAAAGATGCTCCTGAACCGGCAACGATTGTAATACAGTAATCTTCAACCTCTCCATAAGTGAAATCACCGCAAATTGCTGGCAATGACGTTTGACCTTGACCCTGATAAGCCATTTGCACACGCAGTTTTGTTTCACCTAATACAGCATTTGCAGGAATTGCAATCGTTCCACTCGGATCCGTTTGCGATGCAGCCCCTTGGTCATAAAGTTTTTCAGTTGTTTCGAAAGTTCCGTTTTGGTTGACATCCACCCAAATTCGGGAATACTCATTGTATTGAGTAGATGCCCAAGCTACATCGATCGCAATTGCATAAGTAGCTCCTTGTTGTAAACTTGCCCCTAGAACTGCTCCGTGATCCGCAAAACCGCCATCATTTCCCGATGTATGCGTTACACCATTCAATGTGAAAGCGTTGATCCATTCGTCCTGTCCGTCTGTCGCACCACTTGTGCAGTAAGGTAAATCAATACAATTTCCACAGTTCGTAGTCCTAAACGTTATTACACCCGTATTACCACTTGTATCGGTTCCACAAACAGAGCGCA
>JBMLQF010000002.1:0-6693 GCA_049241705.1 Fluviicola sp.
AATATCAATCTCGATGACTTCCTCCTGACGTTTCAATCCTTGGCTATCGGCATCCGCTGGTTTGGAATCGATCATCTTTCCAGCACCATGACAGGCATTACACGTCGTTTGGGTCTGCATAGCACCTAAGAAAGTCTGTGCGATACGGGTGATACGTCCGGTTCCGTTACAGGTAGAACAATTTTTATAAGTCACTCCCTCGGCATTCACCAATTTATTGACCTTGATCTTTTTCGTAACACCTTCTGCAATTTCTTCTAGTGTCAGTTTCATCTTCACACGAAGATTAGTACCTCGCGCAACGCGTTGACCGCCACCACGCGCTCCACCAAAACTTCCACCGCCAAATGCACCACCGAAAATATCGCCGAATTGCGAGAAGATATCGTCCATGTTCATGCCCCCGCCAAAACCGCCGCCGCCACCTAGACCGGCATGACCATATTGATCATAGCGTGCTTTTTTGTTCGGGTCGGACAAGACCTCGTACGCTTCAGCTGCTTCCTTGAATTTCTCTTCCGCCTCTTTATCACCGGGATTCTTGTCCGGGTGATATTTCAAAGCCATCTTGCGATAAGCCTTTTTGATCTCGGCTTCTGAAGCATTCTTCGCAATGCCCAATACTTCGTAAAAATCTCTTTTATCCATTGCTATTCAGCAAGTTTGTTTTAGTTACCTACCACTACTTTTGCGTAACGGATCACGCGTTCGTTCAAGAAATACCCGCGCTCTACATCATCCACAACCTTTCCTTTCAAGTCTTCAGATGGAGCTGGAATATTCGCGATCGCCTCGTGCAATTCAGGATCAAAATCCAAGCCTTTCGCCTCCATTTGCTTCAACCCTTTTCCTTCCAGTATGGTTTTGAATTTGTGTTGGATCAACTTGAATCCTTCTTTTACAGATTCGATATCCTCTGCCGTTTCATTGTTTGCAATGGCGCGCTCAAAATCGTCCAAGATCGTTAACAGATCCTTCAAAACACCGGAACTCGCCGTAGAGATCAATTCCAATTTCTCCTTGTTCGTACGTTTGCGGTAATTGTCAAATTCCGAATACAAGCGAATGTACTTATCGTTGAGAGCCGCAATTTGATCTTCTGCCGTTAGCTCCACTGACGTATTGTCAGTTGAAGCAGTCTCCTCCGACGGCTGTTCATTCGCCTTCTGATTCTCCTGCGCTTCTGCTTCCTGATTCAATGCTTCATTTTGCTCTTTATCCTCTGCCATTTCTATGAAATTTTGCACAGTATACTCAACTACCTTGCCAAGGGCGGAAACGCGACAAGGTGTCAGAGAAACTGACAAAAGAATTGCGCTACAATCGGATAAATTGCCGTAAATTTGTCGGGGATTATGACAACGTTTTTCAAACTATTTCGGGATGCGGTCTTGCTGATTGTCTTTTGGATTATCTGCTTTGACTTCCATCGCTTGTTGTTTTCAGTTTTTCACTGGGGAAAATTGAAGGAAGTGGGCATCGGTGAATGGTTGCTTTCGTTTGTCTATTCTTTCCGCGTAGATCTTGCCACGGCAGGAGCATTGGCTACGTTACCATTCTTATTTAGGCTGACAAGTAAGCTTTCACATTGGAGGCATTGGCATCGCATCTATCGCATCATTCTCGGAATTTTCATTGTCTTTTTGGTTGCAGTACAAGCAGGAGAAATTGTTGCTTACGGTGAATGGAATCACAAATTGACCTCTCGTGTCTTCATGCACCTTGCCAATCCGGATGAAGTTGTTCGCACCGCTAATTACAGCATGATCTTCTGGTATGCACTTTTCGCGATCATTGAATTATTTGCCTATTTCTGGTTGGCTTCACGCATCTTCCCGAAACCGGGAGAACAACATTTGGTCAAACACTGGTTTGGATTTTGGCGCATACCGGTACTTTTTGCTTTGGTAGGTTCTCTGAACTTCCTGGCACTTCGTGGGGGTTGGCAACAGATACCGTTAAACATCAATGCTGCGACCTATTCCAACAATACGGTAGCAAACGACATTTCCATCAATTCCTTGTACTTCTTCGCGAAGAGTTTCTTGTTATACAACCGTAGTGAGATCGATGCCTTCATTCCAAACATTGATAAAGCTGTTGCTGAAGCGGAGGTGAAAAGTTGGTACGACTACCCGAAAGACTCTACCGAGTATTTCTTGAGTAATCACCGTCCGAATGTGGTGGTGATCGTTTTGGAAGGATGGGCAGCTGAAGCCATTGGCTGTTTGGGTCCGAATAAGGGAGCAACTCCCAATTTCGATCGCTTGTCAAAACAAGGATTGTTATTCACGAACGTGTATGCCACCGGAACGACCAGTGAAATAGGAAACTCTTCGATCTTCAGTGGAAATCCTGCGGTACCCGAAGTATCCATTTCCATGCAACCGGAAAAACACCGCAAACTGCATTGCTTGAACGAAGATATGGAAGGCTGGGGCTATCACTCGAGTTACATCTTTAGCGGCGACTTGAAATACGGGAACATTGGAGGTTATTTCATGGATCACGGTTTTGACGTGGTAAAAGACGAATCGGATTTCCCATCAGATCTGCCAAGAGGAAAGTTGAATTTCTTTGACAAAGACTTGTATCGTTTCTTGTTAGACGAGATCAATACGCACAAGAAACCCTTCCTACAATGTGCCTTTACGGGATCTACACACGCACCATACGATCAACCAAAAGGAAAAGGAAAAACATTTACCGGTGAAGAAGCCGATTTCATGAATGCCTTAGTGTATTCAGATGAAGCTTTGGGTGAATTCATCCGCAAATGCAAAAAACAACCGTGGTACAAAAACACGTTATTCGTTTTCGTCGCGGATCACGGACATGCCACACCAACAGTTACTGATCCAGGAATGGGGCGTTTGTACCGTATTCCTTTGTTGTTCTTTGGTGAACCGATCAAGAAGAATTTCCGCGGAAGACGCATCGACAAGATTGGGTCGCAAGCCGATGTGGCTGCTACCTTGATCGCACAAATGAAAGGGGATATTTCGCGCTATCCATGGAGTAAAGATTTGATGAATCCGCAGGTACCGGAATTTGCTTTCCACAGTATCATTCGCGGATATGGATGGATCGTACCTAAAGGGAATTTCACCTACTACATGGAACAAAAACGCATTGGAGAGAACACCTTAAAACCTGCCGATTTCAAGCGTGAAGAAAAACGTTGTCACTATTTCCTGAAAACGATCTACGAGGATTACAAAGCCCTGTAAGACATGTCTGAAAAATTGCTAAATATCCGAAACTTCAATCAGAAAGAACTCCAGGAAAGTCTGGTGGCACTTGGCGAACCCGCATTTCGTGCAAAACAAGTCTATGAATGGATCTGGAAAAAACAAGTGAAGTCATTTGCTGAGATGAACAACATCGGGAAAGGTTTGCAGGAAAAATTAAACAGCCATTTCTACATTGATCAACTGACCGTGGAAGATCAACAGGTTTCCACCGATAAAACCATCAAGTGCGCTTTTGGAGTGGATGGTCAAAGTCAGGTGATCGAAGGCGTATTGATCCCAACCACTTCGCGCATGACGGCGTGTATCTCGTCACAAGTGGGATGCAGTTTGAGTTGTGCTTTCTGTGCGACAGGCCGCTTAAAAATGATGCGCAATCTGAGCGCCGGTGAGATCGTGGACCAAGTTGCCTATTTGCGTAATCTGGCTACAGATAAATACGCCACACCGTTGAGCAATATCGTGTACATGGGCATGGGTGAACCGCTCTTGAATTACAAGAACGTCTTGCGCAGCGTGGAAATCATCACTGCCGAAAACGGTATGGGGATGTCGCCAAAGCGGATTACGGTTTCCACAGCCGGAATTGCGAAGATGATCAAGAAGTTGGGCGACGACGATGTGAAGTTCAATTTGGCTTTATCACTGCATGCCGCGAATGACGCAAAGCGTTCGAAGATCATGGACATCAACGAAACGAACAACTTGGAAGCCTTGCAAGAAGCTCTCGCCTATTTCCACGAAAAAACGGGGTCGCGCGTGACCTTTGAATACATTATTTTCAAGGACTTCAACGACGGATTGGAGGATGCACGTGAGTTGGCAGAATTCGCGAAATGTGTTCCATGTAAGATCAACATCATTGAATATAATCCAATCGATGGCGGAGAATACCGTCAGGCCGACCGTGAAAAAGTGGATGCTTTTGCGCAATTTCTGGAAGAGAAATGCAACCTCATCGTGAATGTGCGCCGCAGTCGCGGAAAAGACATCGATGCCGCTTGCGGACAATTGGCGAATAAGAACAAGATGATGGATCGCCGCGTATTGAAGAGTTGAAAAGTGATATTTTCGATTCTGTTAATACTCCCTAAATTTCTTTCCAATTCTCCATCCTTCCTTTCCGATTTAGCGTATTTTTGTATCCATGACCGTAAAGGAAATTTTAGCGCCCATTGAAGAAGAGATGAAGCTCTTCGAAGTGCGGTTTCATCAGAGTATGAAATCTAAAGTTCCTTTACTTGACAAGATCACCCATTACATCATTCGCCGCAAGGGAAAACAGATGCGTCCGATGTTCTTGTTCCTAACTGCAAAAATGTTAGGCGAGATCAACGACCGCACCTACCAAAGTGCTTCTTTAGTGGAATTGCTGCATACCGCTACGTTGGTACACGACGACGTGGTAGACGATGCCAATGAACGCCGCGGATTCTTTTCTGTGAACGCTTTGTGGAAGAACAAGATCGCTGTATTGGTAGGCGATTACATGTTGTCGCGCGTTTTATTACACTCCATTGAAAACGACAATGTGCGCGCCTTGCAGATCGTTGCCCGTGCAGTCCGCGAGATGAGTGAAGGTGAATTGTTACAGATCGAGAAAGCCCGAAAACTGGACATTACAGAAGAAGTATATTTCGAAGTGATCCGTCAGAAAACAGCCAGTTTGATCGCAACAGTTTGTGAAGCAGCCGCTGCATCGGTCGATCGCGAAGACATGGCTGATCGCATGCGACAATTTGGCGAATTGGTGGGCTTAGCTTTCCAGATCAAAGACGATATTTTTGATTACGGCACACCCGGGAACATTGGTAAACCGACCGGAAACGATATCCGTGAGCGCAAAATGACTCTTCCGTTGATATACGCCCTAGCACACTGTGACCGCGACACCCGCAAAGAGTTGATCAACATCGTGAAACGCCACAATGAGGAGAAGAAATACGTGAATCGCGCCATTGAATTGGTAATCGCAGCAGGCGGTATCGAATACGCGCACAAACGCATGATCGAACTCAAAACGCAAGCTTTAGACTTGTTAACAGACATTCCGGATTCTCCCGCAAAACGCTCCCTTGTAGGATTGGTGGAATATACCGTGAACCGCGAGAAGTAAGGGGTTTCATTTTTTTCTTCCCACATACCTGCATTGACCATGTTTATTGGTCGCAAATGAGATTTTCATTCGCAAGCTCATTTGACAACAACGAAACAGATTAAATCTTTTTCCCGCAAATTAACAAATGTTTTTTGTCGCCTACCGGTCGACAGATTTTTATGATCGACTGTTAGTTCGTGTTTATTTGGCTGTAAGACAAATATGTATCGAGAACAAAGGAGAGAACGATAATTGAAAAATGAGAATGAAAAATTGAAAAGCAAAAAGTGAAAATGCTCATTTGCAAGCTCATTCCAAAGTTAGTACTGAACGCATTTTAACACAAAGTGAAGGAGAAAAGGAGAAAAAGAGATTCTCTGCGCCCTCATTTTCTCTGTGGTCTTTGCGTTAAAAAAAATATATCCATGATCTACCCTTGGTTTGAAATGGAGGTCATGTTATATAATTTAGTTTTAACCCTTCTCCCATTTACGCTTCAGGAACATCAACAAAATATAGTCGATACCAAACCCAAATGCAATGGACGAAATGGATAAGGCCAGTTCATTTACCTTTCCTTTCTGACTCACCAAGACCGCAAAAACTACAAAGGCAAAAGCGAATTGGGCGATCAGATAGGTCAAGGCTCCAAGCACCGCGAACAACCACGTGTTCTTTCCAAATTTTGCAGCCAGATCGTAAAACAATTTTGCCAGAATTATACCCGGAATAAATGGGATCATAACATCATTTTCCAGCGAATTTAACGAAAAGCACGTTAGTGTATAAGTACTTTTAAATTCTACTTTCAAATGGCTGTACTTTCCTTATCTTTACACTTCACAAAAAAATCTCACGTGAAAGCATTCATTTATTTCGGAATCATCTCCGTTTGCATTGGTTTGACCACGGCTTGTGGTTCTGAGCCGGCTCCAAAACCAAAAAAGGAGAAAAAAGCGGAAGTTTTGGTGGAATACAAAGATGGTATCTACACCGAATACTATCCGGGCAGAAAAGCGATCAAATTTCAAGGTCCACAATCGGAAGATGGGATCCGAGATGGACGCTGGTTCTTCTATTCTGAAAGCGGTACCGAAATGTCTATGACCGAGTACGTGAAAGGAAAAAAACACGGATTTATTTTTGTCCGTTACCCGAATGGCGCCATGCGTTATACCGGAGAATTTACAAATGACAAAGAGTCCGGATTGTGGCGTTTTTACAAAGAAGACGGTACCCTCGATTCCGAAAAAGATTACGGTAAAGTAGAATAAGAAACATGTCACGTATTCCCCCGCATATCATAGATGAGATCATGCAAACTTCCCGTATTGAGGAGGTGAT
>JBMLQF010000002.1:6793-13557 GCA_049241705.1 Fluviicola sp.
TTCCCCCGCATATCATAGATGAGATCATGCAAACTTCCCGTATTGAGGAGGTGATCGGGGAATTCGTGAATTTGAAGCGCTCAGGCTCCAACCTGAAAGGCTTGAGTCCATTCGTGGATGAACGCACACCGTCATTCATGGTCTCGCCGGCCAAACAGATCTATAAATGTTTCTCTTCCGGTAAAGGTGGTAACGTGGTTTCTTTCCTCATGGAAAAGGAACATTTTTCCTATCCGGAAGCTTTGCGCTGGCTTGCCGATAAATACAACATTCAAGTTCCGGAAGACCAACCGCAAACAGCCGAAGAACTGGCTGCAGTTACGGAGCGCGAAAGTTTGCACATCATCAATGAGTTTGCAAAGGAGCACTTCATGCACAACATGCATGAAACGAACGAAGGCCAAAGTGTGGGTCTTTCCTACTTCGAAGAACGCGGCTTTCGGGCAGACATCATTAAAAAATTCCAATTGGGTTATTGCCTGAATTCCGGTGACGACTTTACCAAAGCGGCTTTAGCGAAAGGATACAAATTGGAATATCTGGAAAAGGTAGGTCTGGTAAAAACCAAGGAAGACCGCCATTTCGACTTCTTCCGCGGACGTGTGATGTTCCCCATCCATTCCATTTCGGGGCGCGTACTCGGATTTGGTGGACGAACGCTTTTCACCGATAAAAAAGTAGCCAAATACTTCAACTCGCCTGAAAGTATGATCTACAACAAGAGTGAGATCTTGTACGGATTGTATTATGCGAAAGGTGACATCATCAAATACGACAACTGTTTCTTGTGTGAGGGATACACGGACGTGATCTCGATGCATCAAGCCGGTGTGACCAACGTAGTTTCCTCGTCCGGAACATCGCTAACCAAGGAACAGATCAAACTGATCAAACGCTACACGAACAACATCACGATCCTGTATGACGGCGACGCGGCGGGTATCAAAGCATCATTCCGCGGAATCGACCTCATTCTGGAGGAAGGAATGAATGTGAAAGTGTTTTTGTTCCCGGATGGTGATGACCCGGATTCGTATTCCAAGAAAGTCAGCACCACTGAATTGATGGACTTCATCAAGGCGAATACGCGAGATTTTGTCAGTTTCAAGACTTCCTTGTTGCTTGGCGAAGGACATGCAGATCCGATCCAACGTTCGCAAATGATCCGAGATATCGTGCATTCGATCTCGCTCATTCCTGACCCGATCACGCGTTCTGTTTACACCAAAGAGATTTCGAAAGAGTTCGACCTCGACGAATCGATCGTGGTTAACGAGTTGAACAAGACCAAAAAGCAACAACTCGCTAAAGAACTTCAGGAACCCGCAATTGTGCAGAATCCGGAATTAACGGATACCGTTATTCAACCTGCACAACAAGCACAAACAGTTCCGGCTACGCCTTACCCCTTTGAAGAATACGACCTCATCCGCATATTGATAAAATACGCCCCGATCGCTACGCACACCGAACATTTGGATGAACATGGCGAAACACAAAAAGTAGAAGTCTCTGTTGCAGAATTGATCCATCACGAATTGGAAAAAGACGGTTTGAGCTTCTCCTACCCGCTCTTCCAACGCATGTACGAACACACCGTGGAGGGCTTGTCCAACAAAACCTTGTACAAAAGCAGCTACTGGATCAAGCACCCGGATCAAGAGATCGTGCAATGGGTCAGTAACGTAGAAACAGATATTCATGAATTGAGTCCGCAGTGGCTGATCAAATACAACGTGGATACGAACCGCGAGATCGACAAGATCAAGAACGCCGTAATGAGTGCCATCTACGCGTTCAAAAGTCACTATGTGTTGAAACGGATCGCTACCATTCGCCAGGAATTGGAAAAATTGGCTGGAACGGATGAAGAAAAAATGATGGATCTCTTGTCAGAACAGATTATTTTAGAGCGCGTAAAAATGTCCTTGGCGCAAAAACTCGGACGAACCATAATGCATTAAACTATGTTGGCTACGCTATTTCAATTAGGTCCTTACAACGTTTGCTTGCTCAATATCCTGATCATTGGCGGATTGATGGTGACTGCATTCATCTTGCGTCGCATGATCCAACGTTCGCTAAAACGCTACCTCTCCGAAGCAAATATTCGCTTGGAAGGTCGCCGTGTGACGTATTTAAAGATCTTTTCTCAGAGTGTCTACGCCCTTGGTGTTTATTTGGCAATTCTAAGTTTCAGCATCAACAATCAGGAAGTTTCTTTCAAGGAATTCCTCGACTATAAATTCATCGACACCAAGAAGATCAAGATCAGTTTTGAGAATGTCTTGTTGGTAGTGGTGATCATTTTCGGAGCCAAAGTAGCTATCAACTTTGTGCAACTCTTCTTGCAGCGCCGTTTTCGTAATACGGAGAAATACGACAAAGGAACGGAGTACGTGTACATGCAAGTTGCGAAATACGTGATCTACACCTTGGCCTTTTTCTTCTGCTTGAGCGCCATGGATGTGGAGCCGTCCATTTTCCTTGGAGGTTCGGCGGCCTTGTTGGTAGGTTTGGGATTGGGATTGCAGGATGTGTTCAAGGACATGTTCTCCGGTTTCGTCTTACTATTCGAAGGAAGCATTCGCGTAGGAGATGTGATCGAACTGTACGATGGTAAATCTTCAGAAGCGATCGTAGCAAAGATCCTGCGCATCAATGTGCGCACTACCCAGATCGAAACCCGCGATGGAAACGTCTTGATCGTTCCAAATGCCAAACTCACGCAGGAATACATCGAAAACTGGAGTCACGGTTCGCATTTATCGCGTTTCCGTATCCACGTGACGGTGCACTACGGATCAGACACACAAATGGTCAGCGACCTGTTGATCCAAGCTGCGATGAGTCATCCGAAAGTGAAGAAAACCGAACCGGTACAAGTCCGCATGGTTGATTTCGCTGAAAACGGTTTGTTGATGGAGCTCATTTTCTGGGCTGACCAAAGCTGGGATATCAATCAGTACAAATCCGAAATTCGCTTCGAGATCGATCGCCTTTTCCGCCATTACGGCATCAGCGTTCCGTATCCGCAACGCGAAGTTTACATGTACAATCAAAAATAGCCGGATCATTTCATCCTGGCTTCATCTTGTAAAATCCAAAGTATCGTATATTTGCGCCCATGAAAGCAGAAGTAAAAGCACTTATTGACGCGATGAGCAAACGCTTTACATCGCACCCTTGGCATGGAATCGAGATCGGTGAAAAACAGCCGGCTATCTTGAATGCCTTTATTGAGATCATTCCGGCAGATTCTATCAAATACGAGATCGACAAAGCGTCTGGTTACGTGATGGTAGACCGCCCGCAAAAATTATCGAACCACATGCCTTGTTTGTATGGATTCGTTCCGCAAACATACTGCGACACACAAGTTGCAGCTTTGGCAAACGAAAAAACAGGTCGCACAGACATCGTAGGAGATGGTGATCCGTTGGATATTTGTGTATTGTCTGAGCGTACTTTCCTCCACGGAAATATCTTGTGTGAAGCGAAAGTGATCGGAGGATTCCGCATGTTGGATGGTGGTGAAGCAGACGATAAGATCATCGCTGTTTTGAAAGGTGACCAAGCTTATGGTTCCATCAACGATATTGATGAAATGCCTAAAATGGTGATCGATCGCGTACGCCACTTCTTCCTGACTTACAAAGATTTGGACGGAGGAGCGAAAAATGTAGAGATCACACACGTATACGGTCGCGAGGAAGCTTACGAAGTGATCCGCAGATCACACGCAGACTACACAGCAAAGTATGGCAATGCCAATGATAACTTGGCTGCTGCTTTGGAAAAATTGATCGGTTGATCGAACAAGTCGCATAGCGGTTTGTTGACCTTAAAATGAACGAGATGAAGAATTGGATAGTTGCAGCGAGTATCGCCTTTGGAATGTGGTCGCAAGCAGATGCACAGATCGCGCCTCAGGCGAGCCCTTTGAGCAAATTAGAGCAACGCGTAGGATTGACAGATTTGCAGATCACCTATTCACGCCCTGGCAAAAAGGGACGTGAGATCTTTGGAGATGTGGTTCCTTACGATCAGATCTGGCGCACCGGAGCAAACGAGAACACAAAATTCATGTGCTCAGACGCTGTTATTTTCGGAAAAGACACCCTTAAAGCAGGAACTTATGCCTTGTTCACAAAACCGGGAAAAGACAGCTGGGAGATCTACTTTTATACAGAAACCAACAACTGGGGAACTCCGGAAGAATGGTCGGATGCAAAAGTGGCCTTGAAAACAAGTGCAGCTGTTTCTCATGTGAAAGAAGTTACTGAAAACTTCACGATCTCCGTTGATGCCATGGACAATAACGGTGCAGTATTGGTACTTTCTTGGGATAAAACATCCGTTCGCGTTCCGTTCCAGGTTCCAACAGATGCCAAAGTGATGGCGAACATCAAAAAAACCTTGGCTGGACCAAGCGCAAATGATTACAACTCGGCGGCCTTGTATTATTTCAATGCAAAACGCGACCTGAATCAAGCCTTGGAATGGTCTACAAAAGCATGTGAAATGCGTCCGGATGCTTACTGGATGTTCCGCACCAAATCATTGATCCAAGCAGAATTAGGCGATAAAGCCGGAGCGATTAAAACGGCACAAGCTGGTTTGGCATTGGCTGAAAAAGGCAAAAATGCTGACTACGTGAAGCAATTCAACGAGTCTATCTCTACGTGGTCGAAATAACAAAAACACCCCAATAAAATGAAAATCGCTCCGAATTTCGGGGCGTTTTTTTTGTCCGTTTCTGTCATTTTGTACCCAAACTACCCTTTTTGTCGTTTTAAGCTTAAATTCGTTCTTATGAAAGGCGCACTCACTTGTTTCCTGTTGTTGATCGGCACGTTCGTTTTCGGACAAACAATCATCGTCAACACCTCGGCTGATCTGGGAGAACTTTACAGCACCACCCAGCGCTATGTGGATATTCCCATTCAAAATAAAGGACCGAAAACCAGTTATTTGTTGCGCATTCAACACGGTCCGGAGATCAGTTACCGCATTTCAACAAATGCGTTTGCCGCGGATAGTACCGTGACCTTGCGTTTGCAGGTGAACCCAACAAAAAAGGGGAAATTCCAACACGAAGTGTATGTGTATTTCAGCGATGCCAGTCAGCCTACCTTGATCCGTGTGAAAGGAAATGTGGTAGAATTACCCGGTTTTTCGGGCGATCAAATGACGCGTTGCCCGGATTTCAATGCCAATCCAAGCTCTGTGCGCACGAAAGAATTGACCATCATTACGGTGGACAAAGAAACTGGAGCACCGTTGTCTCAATCCAAAGTTGCGATCATCCGGAACGGCGAACCAGCAGGTGCTTGGATCACCGGACGCAAAGGAGCATTTTCAGCTGCCATTCCGAGTGGTTATTTCTACTTTCTGGCCACACATGAAGGATATTTGAAAAAAGAAGCCGGAGTGTTCGTTGGTCCCGAGATCAGCGAGATCACCATTCCATTGCGCAAGGATCCGGCATTTACGCCACCTCCTCCACCAGTTATTCCAGAGCCAATAGTTGAAGAACCTGTGCAATTGCCGAATGAAAGCGTTGTGGAGATCATTCAGGAGCAAGCACCGGCGAAAGATACAGCAGTGGAAAGGATCCCGGAATTGGCACAGTTACCGCCTTCGGAATTCTCTACCTCCTATTTCAATGACGTCAATGTGATCTTCGTATTGGATGTATCGAGCAGTATGAAGTTGGGCGAGAAAATGGATCTGATGAAGTACTCGTTAAACCAATTGGTGAGCGTGTTACGTCCGGATGACATCATGGGCTTGGTGACCTATGCCGACAATGCCGAAGTATTCCAGGCGCCAACAAAAGGAGCGGATAAAGCAGCGATCCAAACCGCTGTGAGCGAACTTAGACCACGTGGAATGACAGCTGGTGGAAAAGGGATCAAATTGGGCTACAAACAAGTATTGAAGCATTATCAGGAAGGAAAAACGAACATGGTGGTGGTTATCACCGACGGTGCCTTCAACAAAGATTCGGACGATTACCAAAAGATCGTGCGTAAATACGCCAAGAAAGGAATCATCTTCTCGGTGGTTGGGATCCAAACCAAAGACCGTGATGTGGAGCTGATGCAAGAGGCTGCGGCGTTTGGCAAGGGGCGTTATGTACACATTCAGGAATTGACCGATGCACAATACAAATTGATCAACGAGATCCGCATTGCTTCATTTAAAGGAAAATAGTATGAAATTCGCATTTTTGACACTGCTGCTGGTTGCAAGCACCGGCTTGTTCGCACAAAAACAACCCGATCCGAAAGTAGCGATCCGCGCGGTGATCGACACTTTTTTTGAGGGTATGCGCAAAGGCGACAGCGCAATGGTAGCAAAAACCTTACATCCGGAAGCTGATCTGTACACGACCTTTTTCGACCGCAGTGGCTTACCACAAGTAGTGAGTGAAACTGTAGCCGGTTTTTTGGAGGCTGTAAGTACACCTCGTGAAGAAATTTGGGACGAACGGATATCGAATGTCAAGATCCAGGTTTCCGACAATTTAGCGAGCGTCTGGATGGACTATTCCTTTTACGTCGACACAACCCTAAGTCACAAAGGTGTGAACGCCTTTCAACTCGTATTTCTGAACGGCAGCTGGAAGATCTTGCACATCACAGATACGCGGGAACGGAGGAGGTATGATTGAGCATTTCAAAAAATATTGGGCAGGATATGGCGCCGTGCTGCTCTTCTTTGTCTTGTTGTATGGCCTGCTGAAAGAAGACCGAGAA
>JBMLQF010000003.1:0-4174 GCA_049241705.1 Fluviicola sp.
TTATTTTTTTATACAAGTAAAAACTGGTAGTGTCTCCTTCCATGGTCGGACTTAATGCCAAAATGACTTCGTCCAGTAAATTCTGTTGGCATTTATCCAATAATGGTTGAATGAACAAATCGTTCGGACCAATGCCATCCATCGGTGAAATGATCCCGCCTAAGACATGATAAATTCCATTAAATGTGCCTGTGCCTTCTATAGCCATAACATCTCGAATGTCTTCAACGACACAAACGATGCGGTGATTTCTGTTCGGGTTTTCGCAAATGGAACAGGTCTGATGGTCTGAAATATTTCCACAGGACTGGCAAGATTGTACGTTTTCATGCAAGGATTGAATGACTTCGGCAAAATGCAAGAGTTCATCATCCGAACGTTTCAATAACTGCAATACCAGTCGTAAAGCCGTCCGTTTTCCAATCCCGGGAAGGGAACTGAATTGCTCTACGGCTTCATCCAAATATTTCGAAGGAATGTTCATTGATTCAAAAGTACGAAATGTGTGAGCTGAATTTTAAGTGGTCAGCAATTGTTTTTAACGGATGCCCTGTTAACTTTGTATTTCTTCTTGAAACTTTTCAGATGATCGAAGAAGCAATACAAGTCATTTATGTCGGGAAACGAAGTCAACATACGCAATAAGAAAGCAAAGTTTGAATACCACCTGGAAGAATTCTTCACGGCTGGGATCGTTTTGTCCGGCACTGAGATTAAAAGTATTCGCAACGGTAAAGCTTCAATTGTTGAAGCTTATTGCGTGGTAGATAACGGACAAGTTTTTATTCGAAACATGACGGTGTCCCCATATGAGAATGGCTCTTTCTACAACCACACCCCAAAAGGCGACCGTAAATTACTCTTGAACAAGAAAGAGATTAAAAAATTAGAGAAATGGGTAAAGGTGAAGGGAAATACCATTATTCCAATACGTTGTTTCTTGAGTGAAAAGGGGTGGTTAAAGGTTGAGATCGCTACGGCTCAAGGAAAGAAACTGCACGATAAGCGTCACGACATGAAAGAAAAAGATGATAAGCGTGACATGGATCGTGCAATGAAAAAACGCGTCTAAAGAAAGCCGAGTGTCAGTACATGAACAATGTGATTGTTACTGATCAAAAAGTACAATTCTAACAATCCAATCCCCCAAAAGGAAAATTGATATAAAAACACAAAACTAAGTGTTTTCCTGCGCAAGGTGTAGGGTATGAGTGGTACTAACAGCAAAAGCGCTAAATACCACCGAATACTGCCGATGTGAAAATCGAAAGGTGTTTCATACATGTCGAAATCATCGGATGTGTACATGTATGTTGGTGTGTGCAGGAACCAAGATTGAGCCACTTGGACTTCTGGGTAAGAATAGATCCAGGCCGCAAGATCCATCCGTGCATAATAAGTTCCGGTCTTTTCCAATTGCACCAAACAGATCTTTTCGTGATCAATTCCACGATGATCTAATAATCCATGTGCGATCAGTCTGTCGTTCTTATAATGATAAGGAAGGAATCCATCTAAAATAAGGAGGATGGAGAAGAGGCAACCTAACCGAACTACCCATTTGTAGAGCGACCACTTTTTGCCACTGGTTAGTGAGGTGAAATAATGATGGTCATCTGCCGCCTGTCGTTGTTGCTGAAATTCATAGCGTTTTCTTGCTTCGTCCATGCGGGCTTTACGCTGCTCCGGACTTTCATTGCGTGAAGCTCTGGAAGCAGGTTCGTTTACAGGTGTTTGAGCGGAATAGGCAGCTGGATTCAATGCAATTTCCATAGCTCGCGTCAACTCGATAAATTGCTCGTGCGCCGCAGGGTCGGGATTGATATCGGGATGCACCTTCAATGCAAGACGCTTGAATTGTCGTCGAACTTCTTGTTCGGTAGCACCCGGTTTTAATTTTAATATGCGGTAGCTTTCCTCGAGCGTCATCAAATATTGCGTATTTCGTCGTTTAGTTGTTTTCTCATGATCTTCGCACCGTTGGTAGGTATGGAATGCACTAAATAGTGTTTTGGAACAGCATAGGAGCCAAAAGTAGTTCGAATGATCTCTTCAATTCGCGTTCTTTCTGCATCGTTGAGTGCTTGTTCCGTAATTAAAACGACTTTTTCACCAAATAGTTCGTCCGGCAAGCCAGTGATAACGTAGTTTCCATTTATAATTTCTGTCAGAACTTGCTCAATGCGTTCCGGATGAATCTTCACTCCACCCGAATTGATCACGAAATCCTGTCTTCCGATCCATTTGAAGGTGTTCATTGAAGTCATTTCTAGAACATCTGTGCATGTTATGTCCACTCCAGTTGCTTTATCCAATATATGCGTCTCTGTAGGATGAACTTCCAGAATCACGTCTGGTAGTACTGTGTATTCTTCCCGCCCCAATTTACGCAAGGCTATGTGAGAAATGGTTTCTGTCATTCCAAATCCCATGTAAAATGCGCTGTCAATGTTCGATAACTGAACCAGCGCTTGCTCAATGTTCGGGTGCAAAGCACCTCCCCCTATTAAGATGGTTTTAAATCCTTGAAACAAACCAACGTTCTCGCTTATTGCTGCTTGTATCTGCAGAGGAACAAGGCTTACAAAGTCGAAATCCAAATTGGGCATATATTCCCAGAAATTGCGTTGAACAGGCACCACATGCACTTCATAATCGCCAAGTAGCGCTCGGATCAAAACCATTTTTCCCCCAACATGTTGTGGATGAATACACAAAAGCACTTTGCTTTTCTCATTGAGATTGAAATAGCTGTTAGATCGTTTGGCAGAACTTGCAATTTGCTGCTTGCTTAAAGTAATCTGTTTTGGAGTTCCAGTGGACCCGCTTGTCGCGAAAGTGAGTGTATCATTTCCTGATGTCCATTCATCAATGACATTGCGGCATGCTTGTTGTAAATGGTCATCGCAATGATGGAAATGGATTTGAAAGGACATCTGTTGTTAATGTTTTAATAATTTCACTTTCCAAACAGGAATAAAGTCTAAATTTAGACAATCGTTTAGAAACCAAAAAAGTTGATATGAAAATCTTTGTTGCAATTATAGCTTTCGCGTCTTTCGGACTATTTGCTTTTACACCAGCGCCGGTGTTGAAAGGAAAGAAATTGGAAGTGTCTACAGCCAGTGCTGGAATTAACTTCGGTAAACTTACTTTCGCTAAGGCCTTGAAACAGGCGAAATCTTCTGGGAAGTTGATCTTTATCGATGTGTATACATCTTGGTGTGGACCGTGCAAACAAATGGCAAAAAACACGTTTAAAAACGAGCAAGTTGGTGAGTTGTTTAATTCTAAATTCATCAATATGAAATTGGATGCTGAATTGGATCAAGACGGGATCAAGGTTGCTCAGGATTATAAAGTAACTGCTTATCCTACACTTTTATTTATCAACGGAGAAGGAAAATTGGTAAAGCGTGTAGTTGGATATCAAACTCCCGAAAAGCTGATCTCTGTAGCAGAAAAATTATAAGGAATTCAAATTTGAATGGTGACGGGACTCTTTGGGTCCCGTTTTTAGTTGACTAAAATTGTTCCGCGCAAATTGAATCGGATACAATAACCTCTGTTCGTTGTTGCGTACAAGGTGTTCTTCTCTAACAGCAAAGCACAGAAATTTCCTTTTTGAAATACGGACCACGTTTTTCCACCGTCCAGTGAATAATCGATCCCGTTGGTGCCACAAGATAGTAAGAGTTTTTTGTTTCCGGTAACACTGGATCTATATCCAAGCGTACTAGCCGCAAACCAGGTTTTTCCACCATCATTTGTAAAACAGGCTGTCCCGGAAGTTTCATTTGGTTTCGTATAATTTCCTCCAACACAAACGCCTTGCAAGTCATTCCAAAAGAAAACAGAAAATGGTCCTGCACCTTCTGCTTTTGCTAAAGGCAAGTTTACACTTGTTATTTGTGTAGTATCCTTCCAATTGAATCGAAAGAAGCGCACGGCGGAAGGTCCTCCGGAAACAAATACGTAATCTCCTCCCGGTAAAAATTGAGCGGTTGTTCCGCTGGCAGCGTAACATGCTTCATCAGGGAAATTTGGAATGTATATGGATGCTACATTATCTGATTCTGCTCGATTAGAAATGTATTTTAGATAAAAAGAGTTTGGAAATGGGTCTCCCAATAAAGCAATGCCAGTTTTGTCTGCAACAATATCATCGAAAAAT
>JBMLQF010000004.1:0-8499 GCA_049241705.1 Fluviicola sp.
ATTGGGTTCGCTCCCTCTGGAGTAAAAGCATTTGGAATGTAAACCAATGGCTCTATGACCCCACAATCATCATTGGAAGTGCTATATTCTTGAATACCTAGGAAATTTGTTGCTTCCTCGGCTACTACCCAATAACAAAAACGACCAGTAGTATAGCCAAATTCTCCAACAGGGTCTTCAAAATAGCGTTGATCAGGGTCAAGCACTGCGATTGGAGCCGTTGGTGGTACATCATCTACAGATCGGTATAAATAATAGCGAAGTACACCACCAGCATAATCGCCGTACGCGGACCAATTCACAAAATTGATAATAGCCGTTTGATCGGTTTCCACTTGCAACAAGATCGTTCGTGCATAATTTGAAACACTACTTTCACCGCCGCACGAGTCGATCACAATCGCTCGATATTCATAACTCTGATAATCAACCTGAACGTTTTCATCTCTAAACGTCAGCGTTGACGTTGTTGCAGGAACATCTCCAAGCGTTTCAAATTGTCCGGTAAGTGGATTGCGTCGTTGGAAGCGTACGGCAGTAACGTTAGTTCCTGTAGCGATCTCATGTCGCAGATCAACTCCTGATCCACCAACGGATGCTACGCGTAGGTAATGCACTGCCGGCGGTGGCGGAGAATTGAGGAAGAAACAAGTGATCGGAGCGAAAGCCTCGATTCCATTGCTATTATTTGCCCGAATAGCAAAGCAGTAAGTTTTGAGTGGTTCCAGATCCATCGCTGCGGAAGTACCAGAGTAATCTCCCGAATTGATCCAGGCTCCACCATTGATTCTCATGAACACCGTATAACCAGTCAATGAAGCTCCCCATCCTTCGTAAGGGGTCCAATTTACCACGGTTTGACCGTTGCAAATGTTTACTGAAGTTGTGCTAAACATGGAAGTATGCAATGGTGCCTTCGCAGATGTTTGATAAGTTGGTGGAATCAGATCTGTAAAACAGGAGTCGAAAGCAGCAACAGAAAATGTCAATGGACCATTTACAGGGCCAGGAAAAGTATAACTGGTGGTTCCAATTCCCCAAGCGGTATCGATCTCCACAATGAAACCATTTGCATCTTCCTGATAAATTACATAACCGTAGGTGTCAGGTTGTCCGTTTTGATTCCAGTTGATGGTTAAAATTCCGGTTAAGGTATCAACGCTTACTGAGGTGATCTCCGGAATATCCGGTGTCATCATATCCTCTAATAATTCTCCGTCGATGTTCGAGTTCCAGACACAACCTGGTGTATTGTAAATGATCTGGTAGTTCAATACTGCTTCACAAATATCAATGGTATCTGTAAAATTCACAACTCCATACGGCACAGTTGCCAGTGCAGTCCAGGTTCCAGTTGGATATTCGCGGTAGATCGTTGCGAAATTATCCATCCCCGGAAGCGGAGCATCAGCCGGTAGATTCCAACTCAGTTGAGCGGTACCATTAGCAGGATTGAACAGGGTGAGGTATACATTGCGAATGGTATCACTGTAGCGTTTTGCATTTCCATTGCAACCGGAAACCACAGCAGTATAAAAATCCAAATCAGCCCCGGGAGCAGATATTGTTACCGAGTTCGTCCCGATTGGATAGGTTCCGATCAATCCTCCCTGAATGCTGTATAATTCCAATCCAACGTAAGTTCCAAACGGATCTGTAATCGGAGCCCAAGTGATGGTTAGATCACCATTCGTTTCTGTGTGAATACATTCAATTTGAGTTGCCGGAATGATTCCAGGATTTTGAACGTGAATGGTAATGGTTTTATAGGTGACCTTCGGTATCGCACAATAATCATCCTGTACTTTGAAAACAAAAGTATAAGGCACTTCGTTCAATACATGCCCAGCAGCATCTACCAAATGATCACAATCTGTTTGCCATGAAAACTGGGTGCTTGCTCCTTGAATTCCACTTATAACAGGAGTTGCGTCGAGCGTTGCACAAGGTGGCAAAGCACATCCTGCAGTGCTCGTGAAATTTGTTCCAAATTGCACACCCGTTGCACTCAATAAGTTTTGTTGTGGAGAACCATCTTGTAATAGCTCCGGGTCATTTGAAGATAAATTGAAATTCACCAGTGTTCCAGCGATCACTGTCGTTTCGAAAGCACCGGCAAACGGACCATTCACAATAGGTGCCGTGTTGGTGCCTGTACAATTCACAATGACCAATTGCATTTCCCGTTCAACCCGACCGATCAGTACTCCATTGCGATAACTTTGTGCAACAATCTTCACAACATAGCTCCCTGTTAAGGTGGTAGTAAACGTTAGGTTTCCAGTAACTGGATCTAAAACAGCTGGAACATTTCCTGCTCCAAATGAAGCATCTGGTGTTGGATTAGAAGCGGAAAATCCAACTTCGAATGGGACAGGAGCCGGATTCACAGGTGGATTGAATGAGCCACTCGTGAAATGATCTAATGGAACACCAAATGAAAGTACCACTGAATCTCTGTCCGGATCTACTGGATGAGGATTGTATTCGTAAGCGTCACCCTGACAAGCAACAAGATAAGGTGACTGTAAGAAAACGGGTGAATTATCCATGCAAACGCCATCAACAGCATTGGGCGGCGCGAACATGGTAGCGCTTATGGTTATTCCGTAATTGCTCGGGTTTTGCAAATTCGTAATACTTCCACTTCTGGAAAAATTCTCATACGTAAAATGCCATCCGCTCGCTGGTGGAATGCCGGGAAGTACGACAGGATTTGAACGGTAAACAACTCGTTCGATCGCTCCTACACCGTTACCAGCATTTGCGCCACTTCCACAAGCAAATGGTGTTGGACTGCCCGCCACTTGAGTACAAGAAGGGGAGATATCCGTTCGATTAACAAATAAAACTTGGAATTGCGTTACTGTGGGATGTCCCCAAACCTGTACATTTTCATTGATTGAATTCACGTCTGCACCGTTGCAATCGCGGTAAAACACCAACTCAAAAATGTAGCCGTTACCACTACAGGTCCAGGTTAGTTCTCCGCCCATCACATGTGTAGCCATTGAGCGAATACTCAATAACATGAAAATGGAAACCAGGATCAGCGCGCGCATGTGTATAAAACGAATTATCTGCTGTTTTATTCTAAAACGTAAAATTTTGAGTTGGGTTGTTTACTATCCTGCCGTAATAATCAGATAGTCGTCCCAATTCAAATACTTCTTGGCCAATTCTTGAATACGACTAGAAGTGATACTGCGCACTTTTGCAATCGCATGGTCGTAAAAATCTAGAGTCAAACCATACATGTCAACGCTATTGTAGAGGTCTAACATGGCATAAGGTCCGTCAGCACTCTTCAAAATTTGACCCAACATGTAATTTTTTACCAGATCCAATTCATCTTCGCCTACCGCTTCGTTTTGTAATCGCTGAAATTCATGTTTGATCTCTTGAAGCGTATTTTCGCAAACTTCTTTACCAACCTCAGTTACTACCACAAAATATCCGTTTTCATGTAGCTCCAAAAATGCTGTTCCGATACCATACGTATAACCTTTGTCCTCACGGATGTTTGACATTAAACGGGACCCGAAATAGTCACCCAAAATGGTGTTTAATACCTGAAATTCGGCGTAATCCGGGTGATCTTTTTTGAAGAGGAAGCGTCCCATGCGAATTGCAGTTTGTAGCGCATCTTCTTTTGGGAAATCGAAGCGTCCGATCTCAAGAGTAAAGGCACCTTCATACACTGGTTTGTCTTCTTTCGACCATTTTCCAAACAAATCGATCAAAGCATCTACCGTGTCTGTTTCCAGATTACCAACTAAGGTCATGCGCGTCAAGCCATGCAAATAATGTTCATTCCAGAACTTCTTATACGCAGCTATTGAGGCTTGTTCAAAATGCGAAACATCGGCAACGTGCGAATATGCTTCGCTTGAGGCAAACATCTTCTTGCGGAATTGTTGTTGGGCAACTGATTTTACCTTTTGCTGATTGACCATGTATTGTTGTTTCATCGAACGCAAGGTGTCTTCAATCTCATTTTCGCGGAAAGAAAGTCCGTTAATAGCCTCCGAAACAATATGTGCAATTGGCAGTATATGTTCACGCAGACAATAGATACTTACTACTGCTGTTTCAAAAGAAATATCGGTATCTAAAAATCCGCCTAGAGCATCAATTTTCTCATGGATCTCAACGGAACTGTTTGCCTTGGTTCCAGAAAATAAGAGGCTGTGAACAATGGATGGAATGCTATTTTGTTCCTGGGTAATACCAGCATCGAAAAATAGGTCCAAGCGCACAGTATCGTTGCTTACGTTTTTCATCCACAACAATTTCACTTTTTCGGTGACATCGAATTGTGTTGGTTTTACAAACGAGATATGTTCTACAGGCAAAACAGCCGGTTGTTTACTTCTATTCGTCATTTTAAATGGCTTTTACGCGCAAAAGAGAACAATTTTCTTTGCGCAGAACAATTTGGGCGATCTTTAAAATATGTTCAGAGGTGATCTGTTGGTAAAGAGCGTTCTCTTCATTTACGCCATTCGCATCTCCGAGAAGTTCATACAGGCATAAGTTCATTGCGCGATTCAACAAACCTTGTTCTTGAAATTCTTTTACCGTTCTGATCTTGTTAAGGAGTTTTTGGGCCTCCGCATCCGACATAGCTTTTTCGCGTAAAACATCAAGTTCGCTCCACAATGCTTCATCAAACTGTTCGAAGGTAACACCATCAGCTAATTTACCATCAATGATCAATAAACCTTCGTCCATTGATCCTGTGATATAAGCGTTAATACTTGTTACCAGTTGTAATTCTTTCTTTAGTTTAGCATACAAGCGAGAGGATTTCTCTCTACCAAGAGCATCAGATAGAATGTCGGTGACATAGTATTCGAAACTGCGACGTTCCGGCATTTTGAATGCATAATAGAACGCATTATTTGGAACATTTCGTTCGATTGTTTTTTCCCGAAAGATAGTTTGCTCCGGTTCCTTCGGAAGCATTCGCTCTGGTTTTAATGAAGCAGGTATGTCACCATACCATTTTTCAACCAATTCTTTTGTGCGCTCCAATTCAATATTTCCTGCAATACACAGAATGGCATTTGCGGGATGATAATGTTCCTTAAAAAAGAATTTTACGTCATCCATGGTCGCTTGTTCAATATGGCTGATCTCCTTGCCGATCGTTGCCCATTTGTAGGGGTGAGTGGTGTAGGCAAGTGGTCGCAATTCTAACCAAACATCACCGTAAGGCTGATTCAAATATCGTTGCTTAAATTCTTCGATCACTACATTGCGTTGTACTTCCAAACTTTTGGGGGTAAATGCCAAGCTCAGCATGCGATCGCTTTCAAGCCAAAGTGCCGTTTCAATATTTTGAACGGGCAAAACGTCATAATAATTAGTTATGTCATTGGAAGTAAATGCATTGCTTTCACCGCCGGCGCGCTGTAAGGGAGCATCAAAATCAGGTATATGCTTGGAGCCGCCAAACATCAAGTGTTCGAATAGATGAGCAAATCCGGTTTTGTTCTCGGATTCATCCCGTGCACCTACATCATAAAGTGTATTTACTACTACCATTGGAGTTGTAGCATCGAAGTGATGCAAAACGGTCAATCCATTGGCTAATTTAAAGCGATTGAATGCGATCATTAGAATTGGTATTTTTCATCCGAACGCTCATTCAAAGCCATTCGGTATTCTTCAATAATTTCTTGGACAACTGCAGCTGCGGGTTTGATCGTGTCGATTAGCCCAGCAATTTGTCCAACTTCTAGTTCACCTTCTACCAGATCCCCTTCAAACATGCCTTTTTTAGCTCTTCCTCTTCCGAGTAAGTTTTGAAGTTCTTCCTGTGAAGCTCCTTGCTGATAAGCCGCTTCTACCTTCTTGTAAAAGTCATTTTTGATCAGTCGCACCGGCGTCAGTTCTTTCAAGGTTAACATGGTGTCGCCTTCTTCACTGTTAATGATCACGTCTTTGAAATTTTGGTGCGCCGATGATTCCGGTGTAGCGATGAATCTAGAACCGATCTGAACACCATCAGCACCTAAGGTCAAGGCAGCAAGCATACCGCGACCAGTTCCAATTCCACCTGCGGCGATCAAAGGAATCGTGATCGCTTCACGCACCATTGGGATCAGGCAAAAAGTGGTGGTTTCGTCGCGACCGTTATGACCGCCGGCCTCAAAGCCTTCAGCAACAACCGCATCTACACCAGCTTCTTGAGCTTTTTTAGCAAACTTGACCGAAGAAACGACATGCACTACTTTAATGCCGTGTTCTTTCAGACGAGCCGTGTAGGTTTTCGGATTTCCGGCCGAAGTAAATACGATCGGTACTTTGTATTTAATGATCGTTTGAATATGTTCTTCAATGTTTGGGTACAACATCGGTAGATTCACAGCGAATGGTTTGTTGGTTGCTGCTTGACACTTCTGGATATGTTCCTCCAGAATATGCGGATACATGGACCCCGAACCAATAATTCCCAGTCCGCCGGCATTGGAAACAGCACTAGCCAATTCCCATCCAGAGCACCAGATCATTCCGGCCTGAATAATCGGCAAATCGATGCCGAAAAGTGCAGTAATTCGATTACTCATATGTTTAAAATTCTTCCCCAATACGGGTAAATACGAAAATACAAAGGATAATCGGAATACAGCCTACAAGTAAATTTTCTCGGAGAAAGAATTAGATGTTTGTAAACTGGATATTTAAAAAAAAATCACGTGTTCATAGATCGGATAATTGCCAATACTGAGCTTGTTTTTTGTAAGTATCCCTGCGCCCTTATTGTACAATGGTTCATAGATTTGAATTCGTCATTCGGAGATAACCATTTTCAATTTTCAATCTACTTGGAAAATTCTCCACGAATAAACCTCCTGTGCCAAGTCCTTGTGGAATTTGTGGATTAAGTGTTGCAGTAAACTGTGCAATGGCGTTCAAACCGATATTGCTTTCCAAGGCGGAGGTGATCCAATAGGGGATATTCAAGGTTTCTGCGATTTGGATCCATTCACGTGTACCCTTTAAACCACCATGTAAACTTGGTTTCAGAATAATGTACTGCGGTTTGATCTTTCTTAAAAGCGCTTGTTTTTCAGAAATCGTATTCGCTCCGATCAAGCTTTCATCCAAAGCAATTGGTAAAGGGGTAACTGCACTAAGTCTTTCCAATGCGTCGTCCTGTCCGGCGGCAATCGGTTGCTCGATACTGTGAATGTCCAAGTCGGCCAATTGCTTGAGTTTTTCAAGCGCCTCAGATTCTGTAAACGCACCGTTCGCATCAACACGAATTGTGATCTGTTCCTTGGAATAGCGGTCTCGGATACTTTTTAAAAGCTGAAATTCATCCTGAAAATGAATGGCACCCACTTTCATTTTGATACAACTAAAGCCATCCTGCAACTTGGTTTCGATCTGTTCTTGCATGAAACTTGGATCACCCATCCAGACTAATCCGTTGATTGGGATGCCTTGTTTACCATCCGTAAAAGCGCTTGGAAAGAGAATTCCTGTGCCTCCTTGCATCAGGTCCAAAATAGCTGTTTCAAGTCCAAATAGGATAGAAGGATAATTAGTTAGTTTTTCCGGCGAAAACAGAAACTGCTGCGGATTTTTGATAAGATCATTCAGTACGGCTTCATATTGCTCGTCCGTTTCATAATCCGGAGAAAGGCCGGGAATAACGGAACATTCGCCAATTCCTGTCAGATCACGATATTTTGCAGTCAGTATCCAACATTTTTTCGTGTTCAAGACCCCTCTGCTTGTACCGGCTGCTTGTTTGAAAGTTAAAGTGTGAGGAACGTATTCCAAATTCAACTCAGCAAAAAACGATGCGTTTAATTCCATGCGTTCAATAGTGTTCCTAGTGCAAACAAGAGAGATACAAAAAATGTTGACAATGCAACGATTTTAAGATGAGGATCAAAAGCTTTCGGGGTGTTGTTTTTCCAAACAAAAGCAAGGTGTTTTAAGAGAAGCATGAATGGTAAACACGAAATAAAAGCCCACCATTGTTCGGTGTAGATCAAGAAGTAAACCCAGCTTGCCATTCCAATAATGATCAAACCGGAATGATGTGTTTTTGCCTTTTGCAGACCCATTTTAACAACCAGTGTTCGTTTACCCACAGCTGCATCGTTTTCGAAATCACGCATGTTATTCAAGTTCAAAACAGCCGAACTGAAAGATCCGATTGTAATTGCCGGCCAGATCAAATCGGTCGGTTCTTCTCCACTGAACAAGGGATAAACACCCATAACACTGACGAACCCAAAGAACAGGAACACGAATACATCTCCCAGTCCGTGGTACCCGTAAGCTTTTTTGCCTACAGTGTAGGTTATTGCGGCAATCACACAGGCAAGGGCAAGAAATCCGTAAAACAAGATGAGTTGTTGATTTAGTTGATCTCTGGAAACATAAATGAGCGCCAAAGCACTTAAGATGGACAAAGCCGAAGTAAGGATGACCGCAAACTTCATTTGGGCTTTGCTAATTAGTCCGGATTGCACA
>JBMLQF010000005.1:0-21019 GCA_049241705.1 Fluviicola sp.
GGTTTCTGCTGCAAAATTGAAGCGTGCGCAAGATGCTATTACACAAATGCGTCCGTATGCTGAGAAATTGCAAGAGATCTTGGGGAACTTGAGTGCTTCATTGGATATCTCGGAAAATGCACTTGCTGCGCAGCGTCCAGTAGAGAAAGTGTTGGTGATCGCTATTACATCTAATCGTGGATTGTGTGGTGGTTTCAACAACAACGTGATCAAGCGTACGAATCAATTGATCATTGAAGACTTCGCTGGTTCAAACGTTCAGTTGTTGTGTTTGGGTAAAAAAGCAAAAGATGCATTCAAGCGTTCTGACTTTTATTTGAATACTACTGGAACTGCAATTGTTGATGATATCTTCGCTGACTTGTCTTTTGATAATGTTGCTGCTGTAGCACAATATGCAATGGACAACTTCTTGAATAAGTCTTACGACAAAGTGGTGGTTGTTTACAACAGTTTTGTGAACGCGGCAACGCAACAAGTAAAGGCAGAACAGTTATTGCCTATCGAGGCTACTGTAAATGAATCAGCATCTGTTGGAGATTATATTTTCGAGCCTTCAAAAGAAGAGATCGTTGTGGATTTGATCCCGAAATCGTTGAAAGTACAATTGTACAAGGCGGTTTTAGATTCTCACGCAGCGGAACACGGAGCGCGTATGACTGCCATGCATAAAGCGACCGATAACGCTTCAGAGTTACAACGAAACTTGAAATTAACGTACAACAAAGCTCGTCAAGCGGCCATTACAAACGAGATCTTGGAGATCGTTGGTGGAGCAGAGGCTTTGAAAGGATAAGAAAGGTTTTAAACCTAGATAGAAAGACTCCGGACGTTTGTTCGGAGTTTTTTTTGACCCTTGGTGGATCTCAAATTTGTAAAAAGGCAATTTTACCTGTTAACGGTCACACCGGAATTTGCCTGATCACGCTTGCCATCTTAAGCGTTAAGTCAAGATTCAAGAATTATCCTGCCTTCAGCATTCGGTGTACGCGTCCCATCAATAGCATGGCAATGATCATGGTGCCGGTCACTACCATTCCCAAGATCGGGTAGTTTTGGATCGTTCCGTCAGCTGATTTGTAAACGATCATTCCCGCAATGGTTGAAGCGATTCCTCCGGACAATTGTTGAACCGCAGAATTGACACTCATGAATGCTCCGCGATCCGCTGGAGCAGGGATCTGCGTCATCATGGCCTGAGCGGGTACAATACGGAATGTAATGCCCACGAATAAGATCACATTTAAAGCGATGATCGGCCACAAGGAACTTTCTCCTAATCGGGTATAGATAAGAACGATGATGATGGAAATGATCGTTCCACTGACAAACAGTGAGTACCTGCCGAATTTGTCGGATAGCACCCCAGCAAGTGGTCCTGTCACAAACGTAAAAATTCCAGTCGCCATATACATAAACGGCAACTGTTCGGCAGTTAGTTTTAAGTTCTGAACGGCAAAATCACTACCAAATGGCATCAGCATGTAACCACCAGTTGTAAGTAAGGCGGTTGCTAGAAAACCATTCAAATAACGTTTTGTCTTAAAAATATGCAGGAAATGATCCAGTGCCTTATAGTTTGGATCCCGATTGCTCAAATGATCTTTTACAGGCTTCATGAATGTCAGGATACCTAAAATCAGAGCGAGCGCAAAGCCAACGATGACATAAAAGGGCAAGTGCCAGTCCGCTAAGGACGTTAAATACAAACCCAGTGGTATTCCAACAATTTGACTCACGCCAAAGGCCATTTGTACAAAACCCATCACCCGACCGCGCTGGTTTACCGCAAATAAGTCTGTGATAATGGCATAGCTGATCGAACTCATTACACCTCCAAAAAGACCTGTTATGATGCGTGCAAGTAGCAATGTGATATATGAATTCGACAAAGCACAAAAGAGTGTTCCCAAGATGAATCCCGAAAAGAAAAAGAGCAGCATCCGCTTGCGGTCAAAGCGATCAGCAAATCCGGCGGTTGCAATGGCCGATATGAATGCGCTGAATGCATAACCCGAAACCACTAAGGAAAATTCATTGGGTTGAAGTACCAAATCTTTCATCACGAAAGTACCCAGAGGCGAAAGCACCATAAAATCCACAACGACCGAGAACTGGATAAGTGCAATGATCACGATGAGCCCAATTTGATATCGGGAGAACGGTTCTGAATTTTTCATGTAAAATTGTGTTTGTTGGAATAGAGCTTATTCCAAAACATAGGTTCGGGCCATGCGCATGGATAAACCGGTCATGACCTCATAAGGAATGGTTTCGAGCCAGCTTGCAAACTGCTCCATTGATATGTGACTTCCGATCAGCTCTACGGCGTCACCGGCTTGCACGGATTCAGGAACTTCGACCATGATCATATCCATACAAACACGCCCAACGATCGGACAAAAGAAGTTATTAATCCAAACACCACCAACTCCATTACTGAGTTTGCGGCGGTATCCGTCTGCATAACCAACAGGGATGATAGCGATACGAAGTGATTTCTCGGCAACAAAACTGCATCCGTATCCAATGGTTTCTCCTGCAGGGATCAACTTGGTTTGAGAAACGGTAGAATGCCAGGAGATCGCGCTGCGCAAATTGCGTTTAAGCGCTACATTGTCGGTAAATCCATACATGGAAATTCCCAAACGAACCATGTCAAAAGAATTCGCCTTATAGCGCAGCGCGCCTTCCGAATTCAATAAATGAGCTGTGAAATCTTCACTTTGATGTTTGCTGAAGAATGCAACCACCTCTTTGAATCGAGTGATCTGCATTTCAGTGAATGCTTGATGATCGGTGTTGTCAGCATCTGCTAAATGAGAATAAATGCCAACAACCTTTAATTCCGGTTGTGCTTGAATAATGCTCCACACTGCGGCTGCATCTTCAGGGGCAAATCCAAGGCGGTGCATACCCGTATCGAATTTTAAATGGACGGGTAATCCGGTGATGCCACGATCGATCATTGCACGAATAAGCTGATCCATTTGTTCAAATGAATAAACTGCCGGCTGCAAATCGTGGTCGATCAACAGATCAATATGCTCCGGGTCCGGATTCATGATCACGATCGGCAGACGGATTCCGTTCTTTCGCAATTCCGCTCCTTCATCTGCGAAGGCTACTCCGAATGCATCCACACCACATTGTTCTAAAAAGGAAGCTACACGAACTGCACCGGCACCGTACGCATCCGCTTTTACCATACAAAGCATTTTTACCCCAGCTGCTAAATGGTGCTTGAAGAAGCGAATGTTGTGTTCGATCGCACTCAGGTTAACTTCTACATGTGTTTGATGTCGAATAGACTTTCCTTGCTTGATCTGCAGCTCCAACTGACAATCGCGGTGAGCTTTTACGAGGACCACCGCATTATGAAAATCTCCCCACGGAATGGGTTGCTGCGGTTCCAAGAACAATAGCTGATCGGGTGAGAAATCGTCTACTGATCGTTTCAAACCTTCTTTTTCAGACATTTTGTTTGGAGAAATGCCTAATATGACAATGCGCTTACGGCTGTTTCCCGCAAGTGATTTTTGTAGATGCAACGCTTCCAATAAAGCCTCTGAATCCAGATTGTATGTATCGTTAATGATCAGGTTCCCATTGATCCCTTCAAACGTTTCCATGCGCATTGCTAGTGCAGGCAAACGCTGCATGCTCGATTGAATGATAGGCTCTTCCAGTTGCAAATAGCGCAAAAACGCGATCAGTAATTCGCGCAAGTGCGACATACGGTCTCCGCTTCCTTTCGGTACTACTTGAAAATTGGATGGCAAATACGTTGTATCAGGAAAAGTTGCCTCTGAAACAAAACAGCTTTGACAATGAACGAAAGCTTTTAGTTTTTCTTGTAAATGCTCCTCCGCGTCACTAAAAAACTCCCGATGTGCCAATCCGAAATGGGTGAAAACACCTACAGTAGGAGCGATGATCTCTTCCAGACGCGCCATTTCTCCAGGCTTGGAAATACCGGCTTCGATCAAAGCGATTTGGGCATCCGCATGCATTTCCAAAAGCGAAAGTGCAACACCCAATTGAGAATTGAAACTTTTCGGACTGCGAACTACATTTTTGGTGGCAGACAAGCAATGGAATGCCCATTCCTTAAAGGTAGTTTTCCCCAAGCTGCCGGTAATGATCACCACCGGATAGTGAAAACGCTGACGATGTATTTTTGCAAGTTCTTGTAAGGCGAATAAGGTATCATCCACGCGCCAGATCGTAACATCCGGAAAATCAAACTTTGGATCGTCTTTGTGGATCACAAAAAGTCGGACTCCTGAGGCATAAGCTTTTTCAATATACGATGCGCCACTTCTGTTAGGCGAACGCAAGGCGAAGAAAAGGGTGTTTTTGCCAACGTTGATCTTGCGGGTATCAGTACTTACACGGATAATTTCATCTGCACACGAGCCTATTTCCGGCTGACCGAAAATCGAGGAACATTGTTCTACAGTGTAATCAAGCTTCAATGCGCAACTTTGTTATAGCACGCTCTGCAGAGTGGTTGATAAGTTTCAACTGCACCTACCAAGACCTGACCATCTGTTTTGATCGTGCGGTGTGAGTATTGTGCTAAGTTACCACAAGAAACGCAAATGGCATGCACTTTCGTTACATATTCTGCGGCACACAACAATTCAGGCATAGGTCCAAATGGTTTGCCCAGGTAATCCATGTCCAATCCCGCTAGGATAACACGTACTCCTCTCTTGGCGAGTTCGTTACACACCCCTACCAAATTGTCATCAAAGAATTGTGCTTCATCAATGGCAACGATTCTTTCGTCTTTCCATTGATCCAGGATTACTTGTGCGTTTTCAACCGGTTGTGCCACAAAAGATGATCCCTTATGACTCACCACGTGTTCATCGTGGTAGCGGTTGTCGATGGCCGGCTTGAACAACAACAGTTTTTGTTGCGCAAATTCTACGCGTTTCAAACGTCGGATCAATTCTTCCGTTTTACCTGAAAACATTGATCCACAGATCACTTCGATCCATCCATTTTGTCTTCCTTCGCCTGGAAATTGTTCTAAAAACATGCCGTTCAAGGTTATCAACAATGCGCGTTAAACAACTATTTTTTTAGCGGCTAACACCCACTGCGTGATTCGTTAATTTTATATCTGGTTATTGTCAATTGGAGTTTAACAAAGGTGTCGAATTTAGCCGATTCTACACAGCTGTTAGTTTACAATTCGGCGCAATTGTTGAAAAATAAACCAAGAAATATTGAGCATATGGATATGCAATCATTGATCGACGAAATGGTCGCTTTGTTACAAAAGATCAAAGCCGGAAATGCAACATTGGGCGAATTGGAGTCGTTTGCCGCAGCTGCTGCACAATTGAATGAACGTGCCATCATTTTGAAATACAAGGCATACGAAGCGAAGGTGTATGAAAAACCATTTGAAATGGCTGAAGCGCATACTCCTGCTGCCGCTGCTGTACAAACAAGTGCTGCCTCTGAAAGTTTCACGGCAAGTGTAACGGAAACTGCTGCACCTGAACCTGTGAATGAAGCAGAAGACATGAGTTTTGATCTGTTTTCTATTGATGATCAAGAAGCAGAGATCGAGATTGAAACCGAAGAATTGGTTACTCCAGATGAGCCAATTGATACATTTGAAGAGAATACCGATTTCGGTTTTTCAGATAGTGCACCGGATCAAGATGTGGAACCGATGTTCGAACAAGCATCTGTGGCTCCGATCCATGCGACACCAATGGAAGCTCCGGCAACGGAAGATGCACTGTCCAATTCTCACGGAGAACATCCGATCTACGGCAAATTGGTTGTTGATGACAATTCTTTGGCTGCTCGTTTGCTAAATGTTCCATTAGCTTCTTTACATGGTGCTTTTGGTTTCAATGAGCGTTTGCAGATCATTCAGGAATTGTTTGATGGGAACGCAGATGCTTACAACGACGCTATACAGGTATTGGACCAACAGCCGAATAAAGCGCATGCACGCGCCGTAGCAAGTGGTTTCGCTTATCAGTTTGGTTGGGACGAGAATAACCACACCGCACTAGATTTCATTCAAAAAGTAGAACGTCGCTATGCGTAATTTGATCCTTCTTCTTTTTGTATTTCCTTTTCTATCCTGGGCTCAGGTAGAACAAGCTCGTATGCACGTTGAGAAATTGTGCTCGCCAGACTTTCATGGAAGAGGTTACGTGAAAAATGGAGATAAAATCGCTGCTGAGTATATTGCAGAACAGTTCGCTGAAATTGGATGTTCAACCGTCGCAAATGGGCCTTTTCAAGAGTTCCAATTCCCGGTAAATGCCTTTCCAGGTCGCATGTCCTTTTCGATCAACGATAAAAAATTGATGCCGGGAACTGAATTTGTGGTAGACCCGGGAAGTAAAGGCGGAGAAGTCACCAATTTACAACTTCTTGACTTGACACCTGAAGAGGTGTTCGACGCGAAAAAATTGAAGAATCGAATCGCACAGATCAACATGGAAAAGGGCGGAAGGTCAAAACAGCAATTGGCCCTGATGTTCTCTACATGGAATCTAAAAGGCGATTCCTTGAAACAAGTGAAAAAACTGATGCGCGAAATGGTCACGACCTTTCCAATTGTGGAGGTTGTAGACGATAAATTCACGTGGTCAGTGGAACAGGAGCAGTTCAACAATCCCTTCATCCAAGTGCAGTTGTCTGCCTTGAAGTTGCAAGTTTCTAATACCATATCTTACGATATAGAAGCGATCGTAAAAGATCATACGGCCCGAAACGTCATCGCCTATGTTCCGGCAAAGAAGAAATCGAAGAAATACATTGTCTTCACTGCGCATTACGATCACCTCGGAAGAATGGGGAGTGAAGCCTATTTCCCGGGTGGAAACGACAATGCGTCTGGTGTGGCCATGTTGATTGAATTGGCGCGTTATTACAAAGCAAATCCGCTGGATGTAAATGTAGTTTTCATCGCTTTTGCAGGGGAAGAGGTAGGATTGCTTGGTTCTAAGTATTTCACAGAAAACCCTGTTTTTCCGCTTGAGAACATCCAATTCTTGTTCAATACAGATATCATGGGAAGCGGTGAGGATGGTGTTACGATTGTGAACGCAACGCTTTTCCCGAAGCATTTCGAATTGTTGCAACAGATCAATACCGCAAATAATTATGTGGTAAAAGTTGGCTCGCGTGGTCCGGCTGCAAACTCTGATCATTATTTCTTCACCGAAAAAGGAGTTCCAGCTTTCTTCATGTACACCATGGGACCAAATAAACATTACCACGACGTAGGTGATACTTATGAAAACCTGTCGTTTGCAGAATTCAATGATCTCTTCGGTTTATTGACAAAATTCGGTACGCAAGTTTCCGGAAAGGCTTACAAGCGTAGCAAGAAAAAATAAGCTACTGAGTCGACCGATTTCACTATCTTCGGGTTGATTTCTAGATTCGTATGCAAAAAAGTCACCTCCTGTTCGCATTCCTTTTGATTTCATTAGGAAGTTTGGCTCAACCTTATCAGGGTAAAGAAAAGCCTGTGATCAAAGCGCAACCGAAAGGAGCGAATTGTGCACCGCCGAACAAGACCACCTACATGGAGTATAACAACGTGCGCGCAATGATCCACACTGCTGGTAATTTGTGGCAACGTCCTGGTCAGAATTTATCTCAATACGAAGTTCCTAAGAATTCAGGGATCATGGCGCTTTTTACTTCCGCACTTTGGTTGGGAGGAACGGATATCAATGGTCAGTTGAAATTGGCTGCGTTGCGCTACCGGGAAGGACAGGATTATTGGACTGGTCCCTTGGCTCAAGGAACAGCGGATATCGATGCGAGCGAATGCTTGAAATACGATAATCACTACACCACTACTCGCGACAAAGTGAGTGAATTCAATGCCTGGTACCAAGCCGGATTGAATGATTTGGCGAACGGAACCAATACGCAAGCTACCAATTTCCCGAACTATAAGATCCCGGATTTCATCAAATCTTGGCCTGCTCACGGAGATGTTACAAAAGGTCAGGATTTCTATTTAGCGCCATTTTATGACCGCAATGACGACGGACAATACCGTTGGGAAGATGGCGATTATCCGTGGTACGATTTAAACAATGAAAAAGAATGCAAAGTGGATCGTCGCGTTTCATTATACGGGGATTTCAATTTGTGGTGGGTCATGAATGACAAAGGGAATATCCATACCGAAACAGGTGGTGACCCGATTGGAATGGAAATTCGTGCACAGGCTTTCGCCTTCGCTACCAATGACGATGTCAACAACATGACCTTTTACAATTACGAATTGATCAACCGCGGGACGCAAACCTTGTTCAACACCTATTTCGGGATCTTTATTGACGGTGCATTGGGAGATCCATTCGATGATTTTACAGGCTGTGATGTGAATCGCGGTTTGGGTTATTTGTACAACGGTGATGCAATGGATGCCGATAACGTTGGTTTCAAAGGTTACGGAACAAGTCCGCCAGCTGTGGGTGTCGACTTTTTTGAAGGACCTTACCAGGACAATGATTCCATTGACAATGCCTTTGGTATTGGTGATGGAGAAGCCTTGAACGGAATTGGTTATGGAGATGGAATCATCGATAACGAACGTTACGGAATGCGCCGTTTCTTGTATTACATCAATACGGGTGGAGGTGCGCATCCGGCACAGACTGACCCGATCTCGGCAGCGGATTATTACAACTTCTTGCGCGGACGCTGGAAAGATGGTACCAATTTCTATTACGGTGGAAATGCCCATATTTCAGATCCGGATGCCAATATTGCTGTTCCGTGTGATTTCATGTTCCCGGGTGATACTGATCCACTGGGCTGGGGAACCGATGGGAATCCGCAACCTTTTTGGACAGAGGAAACTGCCAACAATCAACCGTACGACCGACGCTTTTTGCAATCTGCCGGACCATTCATTTTGAAACCGGGTGCAGTGAATAACATTACAGTTGGTGTTGTTTGGGCACGTGCCTTGGGCGCTGAACCTTTCGAATCGGTAAAAGCTTTGCAACGCGCAGACGATAAAGCTCAGGCTTTATTCGAAAACTGTTTCCGTGTTCTGGAAGGACCACATGCTCCTGAAATGAGTGCGCAGGAATTGGATCGTGAGGTCATTCTTTCCTTGTCCAATCAAAGTCCATCGAATAACGTGAACGAAAGTTATCAGGAATTTGATCCGTTCATCGTAGCAGATCCGGGAGCGGATAAATACTACCGTTTCCAAGGATACATGATCTATCAGTTGCGCAACAAGGATGTGAGTGTTTCTGATATTATGGATCCAACAAAGGCTCGTCTCGTTGCTCAATGTGATAAGAAAGATGATGTATCCAGAATCGTCAATTTTGAGTTTGATCAGGACCTGCAAGCTACTTTTCCGGTTGAACGCGTAGACGGTGAAAATAAAGGGATCCGAAAATCTTTCCGCGTTACCGAAGATCTTTTTGCTACTGGTGATCGCCGCTTGGTCAACTTCAAACGCTATTACTATATCGCCATTTCGTACGCTTACAATAACTATAAAACCTACAATCCGACCGATCCGCTGTCTTTGGATGGACAAAAGATCCCGTTCTTGGGTTCTAGAAAAGCCGCTATCGGTGAAGTGAAAGTTTTGGAAGTTATACCGCATAACCCGAAACCGGAGGCAGAAGGAACGCAACATTATTCTTCTTACGGATTCCAGCCGCCAATCACACGTCTCGATGGTCGTGGGAATGGTATGAACGACCTCCGTTTATCAGAGGAAAGCGAAGAACAGATCCTTACTTTTGGTAAACAAGACAATCCAACCTACCAACCAAATGCAGGTCCGATCCGCGTAAAAGTGGTGGATCCTTTGAATGTTGCTGACGGTTATTTTACGTGTAAGTTCACCAAAGATGCAGCCGACCCGATCGATTCATCGGCTTGGGTCATTTACCGCTACACAGCTCCTGGCGGAGATCTCCTAGATTCCGTGAATTCAGATGTGACGATTGCACAAGACAATGAACAATTGATCCCACGCTGGGGAGTTTCTGTTCAGATCTACAACGATCCTTATTACGTAGTGGGTGCAACCGGACCTGAATACAAACTTTACGCAGAACCGATCACGGCAGATATCAGCTTTGCAGATTCCTCAAAACAATGGTTGTCCTTCATAGAAGACGACAATTCCTTTACGCCGCTGAATTGGATCCGTTCAGGAACTTACAATCCACAACCGGACGAGGATGATCCAACGTTGGGTTACAACAACCCAACATGTTATCCGGATTACGCTTCACTGGATCCTGAACAAAAATACGCCCGACTTTTGAGTGGCGGGTTAACGCATTTCTCATTGGTAGGTCGACAATGTGATTTTATGCCATATCGCATTCCATCATTCTTCAATGCCTCAGGTGCTATGTTTGCACAAGCTACGATTGCGCGGGCACAAGGAGTAGATATCGTGCTTACAAATGACCGTTCAAAATGGACACGTTGTGCGGTGATCGAATTATGCGGTGATCAAAACCTCGCTGTTGGAAATGCAGAAGCTGGAACTTTGCGAAATCAGCAGAGTGTGGATCAATTCGGAGATCCGGATGCCAGTGGAACAAATGGTATGGGCTGGTTCCCTGGTTATGCCATCGATGTGGAATCAGGTTATCGCTTACACATGGCCTTTGGGGAAAATTCTTTCTTGGGCGGTGAGAACGGCAGCGATATGATCTGGAATCCGACGAGTACAGTGATCGATAATAACGGAATACCGGTTCTAGGTGGACAACAACCGATCTACGTATTTGGCGTGAATATCAACAATACAGGATGTCCGTATTACGATGGCGTGAACAATTGGGTGTACGATCAATTGGTAACTCAGTCGAATACTGCGTTCCGAAATGTGTTTACAAACTGCATGTGGGTAGTAAACCCATTGTTGGCTGCAGATCACGACGTATTGGAAACAGATGTGCGTATTCGCGTTCGCATCAATAAAGAATACGAAGTATTTACCGCAACGAATGCGAACAGTGGTGTTCCGATGTATGGCTGGAGCATGGATGCCTACGCTACGGATAAAGTGAATACCGCGGCATTAACCGATGCTTTGAGTATGATCAATGTGGTACCGAATCCGTATTACGCTTATTCTGGTTACGAGCGCAACAAAGTAGATAATCGCATCAAGTTCATCAACTTGCCAGAGCGTTGTACCGTTAGTATCTACAATGTGGGTGGAAAACTGATTAATCAGTTCAAAAAGGACAATGCGTTGACATTTATGGATTGGACACTCACGAACAGAACGGGCATTCCGGTGTCATCCGGGGTGTACATCATTCACTTCGATGTGCCTGGTGTGGGTGAAACCATCCGCAAATCCTTCATTGCAATGCGTCAGTTGGATATTGAAGGATTCTAAGCTTTTTCTTCCAGGAAGATTAACAAGAAAATGATCCCCAAGAGCACCAAAAGCAAGAAAAGCTTCGGGTCTCTGTAAAGCGGCTTTTTAGGGCGCTTGGCGATGCGTTCATACCTGTGTGAGATGGACGCAAAATCCTTGTATCGAGCGATCTGTTCTTTCGTCGGTTCGTTCGATTTAGCTTGCTTGTTATATTTAAATGTCCGTCTCATAGTTCCTTTTTCCATTTCAATTTAAGCTTTTCCAGAAGACGGTACACACGCATTTTAGCATTTGCTTCCGAAATTTCTAAAATATCTGCAATTTCTTTGAAGCTCATTCCCTGAAAGAAACGCATATCGATCAATTCCACCTGGTCGTCATCCAGACTATTGAGCATGGCAACCAATTGTTCTTTGTCGGCATCATCCATTTGCGGAACGTCATCCTCTTCGAAAAGGCTCAGCAATTGGCGGTCATTGATCTCCACCGTGTAGCTGTTCTTTTGTTTGCGGAAGTGCATGTTCACCTCATTCAAGGCGATGCGAAACAACCAAGCTGTGAATGGCACACCGCGATCTTCGTATTTACCTATGTTGGCCATTGCTTTCATGAAGGTTAATTGAGCGAGGTCGCCGGCCATGGCTTCATTACCTCCTAATTTTTTGAAGACGAAGCGGTAGATCTTATCGAAGTGCAACTCGTACAGCGGGGAAAAGTGCCGGTGATCCCGCTTGGCATTTTCTATCATTTCTGATTCCGTGAGGCTATGTTTTCTTTTTCCAAACAAGGTTTGTCGTTTTCAGTCAAATGTTGTGGTTTGCAAAAGTAACAGCTTGGAGTAACATTTTCTTACATCGGTAAGCTAATGCGGAAGGTAGTCCCTTTGCCGACTTCAGAATGGAGTACAAAAACTTTCCCTTTGTGGTATTCTTTCACGATGCGTTTCACTAGGGACAAGCCCAAGCCCCAACCGCGTTTTTTGGTCGTGAAACCCGGTTGAAAGATCGTTTTGAATTGCTTTACAGGAATGCCTTTTCCGGTATCCGCGATATCGATGTGGACCCATTCCGGTGTTGTGTGAACCGAAACACTGATTTTCCCATTGGATTCCATGGAGTCTACCGCATTCTTGATGATGTTCTCCATGACCCATTCCAAGAGTGGTGGATTGTGCGGTACAATGATCTCTGAACTTTCTCTTTGTGTATGCAGTTCCACCTTTTTCGAAATACGCGGACGCAGATAATCCATTACACGATGAACGGTAATTACCAAATCTTGCGGTTTCAATTGGGTTTCTGAACCGATCTTCGAAAAACGCTGAGACACATTGTCCAAGCGTTCGATGTCCTTTTGCATTTCTGAGACAATCGAAGGATCGACGTTTTGCGCTTCCAGTAATTGTACCCAAGCCATTAACGAAGATAGCGGAGTCCCTAACTGGTGCGCGGTTTCCTTCGCCATTCCGGCCCACACTTGATTTTGCTCGGCCTTGCGGAAGGTGCTGAAAAGCAAATAACCGATCAGAATGAACAGACCAATGATCAGGAATTGAATGTAGGGATAGATCTGCAATTGCTTCAATTCCTCGGAGTCATCGTAATACAACAAATTCTCGTTGTTCTTCCCGAAAGAAATGCGCAAAGGCTCGTTCATTTTCGAAAAGGTACTCAGCGTTTTGGTCAAGGCCGCACCGGTAGTTTTGGATGCAGGTAAATTAGTCGCGATCAAGGAATCCGGATCTTGCTGCATGAGCAAAACGGGAATCAATTGCTTGTCATTGATCAACTCGCGGTTAAAGGACTGAATGAGTGAATCGCGTTCGTTTTCCAGTTGGATGGTGCGTTTCGAATCTGAATAGAAATAGGTCATTACCAAACCTTCAGTTACTTCAATGCGAAAAGGTGGATGGCTTTGCTCCCAGATCTTGGTTAGTGACAATAGACTGTCATCAAAGCGTTTTAACAATTGCTTTTTTGTGTATTCTGGATGCAATTTTCGGATATCGTTTGTGTCGAAATCGAGGTTATTGAAACCGGAAACGGCATCTTCGTCGTCCACCAAGATCACCGGAATGTCCTTGTTGTCGTTAATGATCGCCAGTGGAAAGGAATAATCCGGAATGGCATCACCGTAAATAGGTTTGGAAATTTCCTTCGTTGCATCCAAATAGAGTTGGATCTTATGTCGCTCGTAAGCACGCAACTGATTGAACGTACTATTCGTCAGTGCCACTAATTCCGCTTTCTTTTTGATCGCTTCAGCCCATTGTTTGGCGCGCAGACGTTCGCGATCAGAAACCTTTTGTACCACAGAATTGGAAACCCACAACGAGGCCGCTACCATCAAGAGGGCAACGATAAGCAGTACGATTTTCCATTTCTGTTTATTGGAGTACAGGTTCATGCAAACGAATGTACGAGAAAAACGGAAAAAACTGCAGAAACGTATTCGGTATTGTAAATTGGATGTATTATAATCTATTTAAAAATAAGGAGCATTGAATGTGCTTCCCACAACAATCCTTAATTTTAGGCCAACATTTTAGATATTATGGCTGAGTTTCATTACCAAGATCCGTATCCAATTTTAAAGGATACTACCGAATACAGAAAGATCACTTCTGACTATGTGACCGTAGAGAAAGTAGGCGACCGAGAGGTGCTGCGCATCGATCCAAAAGGATTGGAATTGTTGGCACAAGAGGCCTTGAGCGACGTGTCATTCTACTTGCGCACCTCCCATTTGGAAAAATTGCGCCGCATCTTGGATGATCCGGAAGCTACAGATAACGATCGCTTTGTGGCCTACAACTTGTTGCAAAACGCAACTATCGCTGCAGAAGGACAATTGCCTTCTTGTCAGGATACCGGAACGGCGATCGTGATGGGTAAGAAAGGCGAAAATGTATATACCGGTGCTAATGATCCGGAGTGGCTTTCCAAAGGAATCTACAATACCTACCAAGAAAAGAACTTGCGTTTCTCTCAGGTGGTTCCATTGTCGATGTTCGAAGAAAAGAACTCGGGAACGAACTTGCCGGCGCAGATCGATATTTACGCAGGACAAGGACCGAAATACGAATTTTTGTTCCTCGCAAAAGGTGGAGGTTCGGCAAACAAGTCGTTCCTGTACCAAAAAACAAAATCATTACTGAACGACAAGAGCCTGGAGGAGTTCGTGCGCGAAAAGATCAAGGATCTCGGAACTGCAGCATGTCCGCCATACCACTTGGCTTTGGTGATCGGTGGAACTTCCGCTGAAGCGAACCTGGCAGCGGTGAAAAAAGCATCTGCGGGTTATTACGATCATTTGCCGACAGAAGGAAATATGGGTGGACAAGCATTCCGCGATCTGGAATGGGAAGAACGCGTAAACCGCATTTGTCAGGAAAGTACGATTGGTGCACAGTTCGGAGGAAAATACTTCACACACGATGTGCGCGTGATCCGTTTGCCACGTCACGCTGCGTCTTGTCCGGTTGGATTGGGTGTGTCGTGTTCTGCCGACCGCAACATCAAAGGAAAAATTACCAAAGACGGAATTTTCGTAGAACAATTGGAAAAAGACCCACGACGTTTGTTGCCGGAGTTGCCACCACAATTGGAGCCGCCGGTTGTGATCGATTTGGATCGACCGATGAACGAGGTTTTGGCTGAATTGTCGAAATACCCGATCAAAACGCGCTTGAAATTGAATGGAACTTTGATCGTTGCACGCGACATGGCCCACGCGAAGATCAAAGAATTGATCGACAGCGGCAAACCGATGCCGGAATACTTCAAAAATCACCCGATCTATTACGCAGGACCAGCAAAAACTCCGGAGGGAATGCCATCCGGAAGTTTCGGACCAACCACAGCGGGTAGAATGGATAGCTACGTGGATCAATTCCAATCGATGGGCGGAAGCATGATCATGTTGGCAAAAGGAAATCGTTCTGCAGATGTGAAGAATGCCTGTCAGAAATATGGCGGATTCTATTTGGGATCTATCGGTGGACCGGCTGCGATCTTGGCGAAAGAGAATATCTTATCCGTGGAGGTGGTTGATTTCGAAGAAATGGGCATGGAAGCCGTTCGCAAGATCACCATCAAAGATTTCCCGGCCTTCATCATTACCGATGACAAAGGGAACGATTTCTTTGAGAATCTCTAAGACAACAATTGCAGATATGAAGGACACTCGAGGGTGTCCTTTTTTTATTCCGGCAGATTCACTTCAATAAAGATCAAATCGCTTTCCAGATTCGCTTTTAATTCAATTTCTGCTTTATCATAAGCCAAAAGATCTCCAGCTTCGAGGATTTCATTGTGAAAACGGAGCTGTCCCGCAGCAACATAAACAAACTTCCGTTGGGCATGCGAATGATGTTCAATCTGTTCGTGTGCAATAAGGTGTTGATGAGCCAAAGAACCAGTAGCTCCATGTTTCAGCATCAAATTGAAATCGGTTACTTTTCCGACACTGGTGGTTGGCCATTCTCCGGAAAACGTGTCCTGATCGAAAGGCTTCATTTCCTTGGTATAACGACCTTCGTGGGCTAAGGTCAAATTTCCTTTCAAGATCATTAAATGGCGTGTGATGCCCTCGAAAAACGTGAAGGTAGAAGATTCTGCTTCAACAGTAGCGGTGCTGATTCGGAAAATGAAATTGCGCGTCACAAAATCACCATCGCTTGGATGAATGAAGATTTCGGTACTCGTGCCGCTGGCCCAGGAAATACTTGTGCGATCGTTTGCGCGGTAAATGGTGTGTGACATGCTGAAATATTTCAGCTAAAATAAAGAATTCAGCCAGCAAAAAAGGCATCCCTTACGGAATGCCTCTTCTGGAAGTATATTGGGTAGATGGAAACTTAACTGGTGCGTTGCAAAACGATCTTGCCGCTATACCATTTGGTATCAATCGGGTAGCGGATGAGGTAAATTCCTGTGGCGTACTCCGAAAGATCCACTTGCTGACGACGACCTTTTTCCAAATTGCGCACGATCTGCAATACTTTCCCGGAAAGATCCGTAATGTACAATTCCGGTATATCGGTATCGGCTACTAAGGTCACGATGCCATCCGTTGGATTCGGGTAGTAACTCCAAGTGATCTTAGCCTGACTGTTGTATGGCGCTGGTGTAATGGAATCCAAACTGTCTGTTGGAGCAGTAGTAACGATGCTGTCCGGGTAATTCAAGCCCAAGTCTGGGATCTGTTGTTCGCAATCCGGCATGTAGGTGTAGCTTTTCAGAATGCGCACCATCAATTTCGTCATGGTTTCCACGTCGTATTTGTCGGTGCTTGGTTCCATGTGTGGGTTTCCGATCCCGCTGTGGTTGGTCAGGAATGTATACGTTCCATTTGTACCCAAAGCAAGTGTGCGCATCAAATATTCGGTGCTTTTATTGATTCCGCTGGCACCAACTGGTACGATGCGAATCCCTTTCTCGGCGGCTTTTGCGATCAATTCACGCAATTTCTCCTGATTGGCAACGGTATTGTGCGGCGGAGCATCCAATACGAGGAACAAGATGCGTGTCCTAGCTTCATCACTCCAAGATAATTTGTTGATCGCAGAATCCAATGCGAGCTCCACCGCTTCTTCGTAGTCGCCACCACCACCAGCATTTTGGGCGGCAATGAAATCGGATGAAGCGGTTAAAACGCGATTGAAATCCATGACACGTGTGGTGTACATTTCAGAAGGTCCTTTGTCGCGGTAGAAAATATTCGCGAATCGGAAGTTTAGCGTATTGCTTATCTGTTTGGATTGGAATACGATTTCGTTCAATTCGGCTTTCAAGTAGTCGATCTCGTCGCCCATGGAACCTGTTGCATCTACCACAAATGCTACGTCCACATTTTGTGACGCTTCGCAGCTGACGTCCAAACTCAAATGGTTGAATCCATCTTCGAATACTTTCACACGGTCGAGTTTTTTCGTTGTCCCTTTGTAGGTAATGATCAGTTGTAATTTCCCTTTAATTTCTGGTTTTTCATTTTTGATGGTCAACCAACACTCGGCTTTTCCTGTATTGTCGGTGCGGGTGGTGAACAAGACTTTATCGTTCTCTTTCAAGATCACTTCAGCATCTGCCAAAGGAATACCAACCGTATTTTGCAACATCACGGTATAACGTCCGTAAGGTGCGATGTTCCAATTGGTCTGGTACATTTGTAATTCGTTGGAACTGATGTCCTGCCACAATTTCCATTTCGAAAAATCGTTGATCTCACCAGCGGTTAAAGCACCACTACGTCCGGATCCCATTCCAGGAGCAGGAGAGGCAAAAATACCATCGTAGTCGATGAACTCGGAGCTCGACGACATGTGTCGTGTGCGGGATACGGATTTACCTTCGATCGGCATGATAGCTACTTCAGAAAGTTCTTCGCGTTTAGCTTTGTATTCCTTGTCTTCGGATACTGAAAAGTCCACGGTCTCATCTTTGCGAACAGTGATCTTTTTGGTCAATGATTCGTAACCGGCATATTGAATCACGCAGGTGTATTCGCCCGTGTCGAGTGCAACATTAAAGTTTCCGCTGCGGTCGGTAAGAACAGTTGCAACGAGTTTCTCGCCTTTGTAAATGTCCACGTTTCCATAGCTCAGCGCATTTTTGGATTCGGCGGCATTCAATTTACCATTAATGGATTGCGCTTGCGTTAGGATCGCAGCGAAGGTGAAGATTACTAGAACGGACCATTTCATAAACCAAATTTTTATGATGATGCGTTTTGGTACAGCAATCCATAAAATCGGTTCAAATTGGACAGCAAATAATTAGTCTACGATGAATTCGACTTCTTTGTCTTTGTCGTTTTCCTGTTTCAGTTTTTCACTGAATTTGCTTAGTTTACCTTGCTTTTTCTGCTTTTCTTTCTTGATTTCTTCTGGAGTCAGGACTTCATCTTTACCAAACTCGATCAGCAGTTCTTCGCGCTGAACCTGCTTTTGTTGATAGGCTTTGATGGTCGTGTCTTTTTTGAAGAGACCGAATTCCGATTTAAGAATGGAAAGCGCTTCTTGTTTTGCTTCTTGTCTGTTCTCGCGGGCTTGATCCTTACGTGCCGTTTGATCCCATTCAATGGTCGGATTATCCAAATCGCCGTACATTCTAACGTAAATGCGCAGTCCTGTTTCGTCGTCAATCACTTCACCAAATTCGGATTCGTCCTTCTTCAATTTCAGATCGCGCAAACGGAATGCGAAACGGTAATCAACTTTGTTGTTAAAGCCATGTGTTCCTTCCGTGGTAATATCCAAAGCAGAAGATTTGATCTCCATTTTTGGAATGATCAATTTGCTGTCTGAAATAAAGATCGTATTCTCCAATGTTTCAAAACGGATGTTATCCAGTTTCCCTTGAAGTGCGTCAACTTCCCGAGGTTTCAGAACCATTCTTGTTTTTGGCGATTTAAGATCTGCAGTTAATTGTTTCAAACTGGAAACGTTGCGTAAGTTTCCATTGCTGACCTTCAATTGAATTTGTGCGAGGATCTTTTCTTTGATGATCCCATCGCCCCACTTGAAAGGCGCTTTCATATCCAGGATCACCTCGGCTTTACCTGAAATATTATCTGCAGTGATGACTTGTTGGTCAAAGTTGTTCCATTCTTTGAAAAGCGGCTTGAACTGAATGTTTTTCGAAACCAACGACGTTGCTAAATCGAAATACTGAGGCGCCGATTCTTTGATCTGTAATGCACCGCTAACTGCTGCTTCGGCATTCACTCCGCGTAATTGATTGATAACGATGGTGCGCTCGCCGACTTCCATGTCGCCATGAATTTCCGTGAATCGGTGTTGATCCAATAAAATAGTTCCAACATCCAAACTCACATTCCCATCAATTTTAGTAGGGAGCAACCAGTCGACCAATTCGTCATTTGTAGTAGGTGCTTGTTCTTCCGTTACAAATTTATTTGTAAAATCGTTCAGGTCAATCTTTTTACTTTCGGCGCTCACGTCCACTTGAAGTCGACTTTTGTTTTGTAAAAACCCGTCGATCTGTTCAAAGATCCCATTGAGTTGAATGTCTGAATTGCCCAAGCGAACAGCTAAATTTTCCAAGGCTGCTTGGTGCCTGTTCAATACCAGATGTCCGTTGATCCCTGAAAATTGACGCGAATCTTGTTCAAGTTGAAAATTAACCTGCTTCAGATCAGCTTGTCCGCCACCGTCGTTCATCACTACTTGATGACCAAATTCACTGGTTTCGGTTATCAATTGAAAGTTGGCCTGAATGCCTAGAATTCCACCGATGGATTGAATTTTTGGAAGCTTGAACAGCGCATCCAGAACTGCTAGATTGATGGAGCCATTTGCATTTCCGGTATAAACAGGCATGTTGAAATGGTGGATCTTCAAATTCCCGGAGAATGGTCCGCCGGCACTGTTAAACCGGATCTTGGACAATTCCAGTGTTTCATTTCCGAGGCCTTTTTCGGTGGAATATGTTCCGTCAACCTGGATGTTTTTCAACTTCAGTTTTCTACTTGGCTCGGTGATCGCGCCTTGCTTGATGTTGAATTGGCAATTGATGAGCGGATATGTATTTCCTTTTTGAGGACTACGCATTTTCAAGTGGAAAGAAGCCGTGCCGCTACCTTCATATTTCCCGATCTCTTCTGCCTCCTTCACAGCCAGCTTATTGGCAATATCCACTAAAGATAGGTCTTTTGCATCTAATTTTAAATGAAGGTTGTTCGAGTCCAGCAAGAAATTGAGGTGAAATGGCAATCCTGCCAGGTTGATAGTGCCATCCGGCAATGAAATGGTGTTCTTGTTCTTGTCCACAATTACCTCCACTTCCGATTGAGCGGGTTGATTGATGACAAAAGGCACCAGTCCATTCTGAATGCGTTTTACCAGAAAATCTGCCTCTGTTCCAACAGTGAATTTTTCTGCAGAGAAATCTCCCTTCAATGTAGCTTCGTTGATGAGGGCTGCATAAGTTTGACCGTTCTTCTTATTGGCATAAGTGAAGTCCATTCCTTCAACACTGATCTTCTGCAGTTGCAGATTAAAAGCGTCGTCTGATTTTCCTTCTTTGGGTTTCAGAATATCGAAGTTTTGTAAGCCTTGTTCGTTGATCACCAAGTGCAGTGTTCCTGGTTTGATGGCGATCTGCTTCACTTTGTATTCTTCGTTCCAGATATCGATCGGGTTGAATTTTAACCGCACCAGTTCGGAAAATAGCAGGGTGTCGCTTTCTCGATCCTCTGGCAATGCGCCTTGCACAAATACGTGTTCAAAGTCAATTGATAAGTTGGGGAATGTTTTCCAAAATGTAAGGTCAACTCGGGCAACATCCACGCGCACTTTTAAGTATTGGTTGATCTCTCCGATGGCATAATTGATAATATCATCTTTGAAGACTGTCAAGATCACGGTGATTGTAATAGCCAACGTGAGGATGGTGGCCAAAAGCCATTTCAAAATTCGTTTTCCCCATTTCCACACGTGCTGCATGATACAAATTTAAACCGACATCCGTGAGCTGGAGCGGCGCTGTGCAGAAGTAATTAACGTTTGATTTTTAATAGGTCACAAAAAAAGGGAAGTACAACAGTGCTTCCCTTATCGTTATTGGTTGGTATACTTCCTTACGGTCGGCCTACTTTAGGCGTCACTTT
>JBMLQF010000006.1:0-13255 GCA_049241705.1 Fluviicola sp.
CTCGTATCTCTTTAAGGTTCATATCGGTTGAGCGTAATGCGCAATTCATGGATTGATCACGACAAAAGTGAGATTCTCCCGGCGTCTTGTTCCGAAACTATCTGTGAATGCGATCTGGGCAATGTAGTAACCAGCAGAAATTTCCAGTTCGGTTGTGTACAGACTGGCATTTTCCATACGTGAACTTAGCACCAACTGATCATTCAGATCCCGGATCTCGATTTCAATCTCTGTGGCGTCGAATGGAAATTGAACATGAAATGGTTCTCCTGTTTTTGCTGGATTTGGATAAAGTAGTGCCTCATCCTGTATCAATGTTTCACGAAATGAGTCTGCATCGAATTTCAAGATAAACAATCCATATTGTCTGTCTGACGCCAAAATACGACCGGAAGGAAAAAGTGAATACACTCCCCAATTGCCGTTCATTTGAAAGAAATTCTCTTCCGGATACGTGTCGAAAAAGGCTATTCTTTTTGGTACAGGGTAGCGAAGGTCGAAAATTTGAAAGCCTTCATTGTAATAAGCCACATAGGCAAAATCGTCATCTGCCATAATGTTGTGCGGAACACTGCCGTTCTCGTAATTTTCTCCGAAATAGCGATTGATTTGCAAACTGGTGCCATTCCAAGTACATTTCTTGATGCGTTTTCCATTGGTTTCGTCAGCGAACAGGTACGTTTTACCATCCGGACAAAGCCAACCCTGATGATTGTATCCTTGTTCTTGATAAAAAGTCAAGGACTCGAGATACAAGGGATTAGATAGGTTAGAAAAATCATAAACCCGCAAGCCGTCATAACCGCAATTCAAAAATGCCATGCCGTTGCGAACATAGGCGTCATGGACTTCATTGACATCACTCGGTCCACTCCAAACTTCTTGTAAGTTAAGCGGATCATTAAGTGAAAATATCTTCATAGGTTGTTCGATGGTCTGCGTATTCACAGTTGATCGATGGGTCAGGGAATAGAGTAAGGACTGATTTGTATCAATAAAAATATTGTGAACTCTGCCGAATTGAACTGAGTCTTCGTGTATCAACTGAATCGAATCCGGAAGGTGGGAGAAATCGATGATCTGTAAGCTACTGACACCTTCGTCACAAACGGCGTATAAGTAATGTTGGTAAGTAGCATAATCTCGGTGACTGACAGTTGTGCTGATGTATCTGCCGGGTATAAATCCTTTCGGAATGAACTCGTTATTTTCAGAAAGTAAAAATACATGAGTACCCTCGGTGCTTCCAATAACTGCATATTCTTGATCTTTCCATACAAAGCCGTAGCAGTCGCTGTATCTTACTTTAGAACTATTAGTGATTAATGAGTCTTGTTTCCATTGCGCCAATAGTTCAATGTTCAATCGATCTTGAGATAAAAGCTGCGAATGAATCAGAAGTAATATGAGGAATGCTATAAATCTGCGCATTCCACAAAGTTACCTGATTGCAGAGTATATATACAAGCCGAAAAATTAAAAAAATACAAAACAGATTTAGCCACTGGTGTGCTAGAGTATTAATTACTATTTTCGCACAAATCGAAACTGCGTGTCAAAAGCCATAGTGATCATCCCTACGTACAATGAGCGAGAAAATATTGCTCGTATGGCACATGCGGTTATGTCACTGCCAGTGGAGATTTCAATCTTATTCGTAGACGATGCTTCTCCAGATGGAACAGCAGACCTGATCCGTGAAGAAATAGCGAAATATCCTGGAAAGTTCTTTCTGGAGGAACGAGCAGGTAAATTGGGACTGGGTACAGCTTATATCCATGGATTCAAATGGGCGCTCGAACACGGTTACGAATACATTTTCGAAATGGATTGTGATTTTTCCCACGATCCGAATGATATCCCACGTTTGTTGGAGCCTTGTGTTGCCGGTAATGCTGACCTAACGATTGGTTCACGATATGTGCGTGGTGGAAAAGTAAAAAATTGGCCGATCGGTCGAATCTTAATGTCTTATTTTGCCTCAGTGTATGTGCGCTTGATTTTGTTCATCGGAATTAAAGACACCACTGCAGGATTCATGTGTTATTCACGCAGAGTATTGGAAGCGCTGGACCTTGACAATATTCAATTCAAAGGCTATGCATTTCAGATTGAAATGAAATATGCAGCCATTCGAAAAGGATTTCGCGTTATTGAACTGCCGATCACGTTTATCGACAGACAATGGGGGGAGTCAAAAATGTCAAGTGGAATTTTTAAAGAAGCATTCTTCGGAGTGTGGAAAATGCGCAAACTAAAGGTCTAATGGAAAAATTACTTTTTAAAGGGGCTACGATCATCAATGAAGGAAAAGAGATCGTTGCAGATTTACTCGTAGAAAACAAACGAATTGTCAAGATTGCTTCCACTATTGAAGCTGATGGTGCAGTTACCGAGATCAATTGCGATGGCCTATGGTTGGTTCCAGGGGTGATCGATGATCAAGTTCACTTCCGCGAACCGGGCCTCACACACAAGGGAACCATCGGAACAGAGTCATTTGCGGCTATTGCCGGTGGAACTACCACGTTCATGGAAATGCCAAATACGGTTCCGAATGCCTTGACTCAAGAATTACTGCAAGATAAATACGACATCGCTAAAGCGACATCTTACGCCAATTATTCGTTTTTCATGGGAGCTTCCAATGATAATTTGGAAGAAGTACTGAAAACTGATCCGAATACGGTATGTGGAGTGAAGATCTTTATGGGATCCTCCACGGGAAATATGTTAGTGGATCACACGAAAACCTTGGAAGGACTGTTTTCACAAGTTCCTATGCTCATCGCTACACATTGTGAGGATGAAGCAACTGTTCGAGCCAATCTGGAAATTTACAAAGAGCACTATGGGGAGGATATTCCGATAACGGCTCATCCACTCATTCGTTCAGAAGAAGCGTGTTACTTGTCTAGTTCGAAGGCGGTTGAATTAGCGAAAAAATACAACACGCGTTTGCATATTTTGCATATCTCTACAGGCAAGGAAACGCACTTGTTTGACAATAAATTACCCTTGGCTGAGAAGCGAATTACCTCTGAAGCATGTATTCACCATTTGTGGTTTTCTGATGCAGATTATGAAACAAAAGGTAACTTCATTAAGTGGAATCCTGCTGTCAAAACAGCTGCAGATCGTGATGAAATTTGGAAGGCCTTATTGGAAGATCGCATCGATGTGATCGCAACAGATCATGCTCCGCATACGCTAGACGAAAAATCTCAAAAATACATGCAGGCTCCATCGGGTGGACCACTTATTCAACATAGCTTATTGGCCATGTTGGAAGCTGCAAAAGATGGAAAGCTTTCAAGAACAAAAGTGGTTGAAAAAATGGCGCATGCCGTAGCTACTTGTTTTCAGATTGCTGACAGAGGATTTATTCGCGAAGGTTATTTTGCTGACTTGGTTTTGGTTGATCCAAATGCCAAAACAGTGGTTGACAGACCTTCCTTACGCTATAAATGCGGCTGGTCGCCATTTGAAGGAACTACTTTCAATCATGCCATTCATTCAACCTATGTAAACGGACAATTGGTTTACAGAAACGGGGAAGAAATTAAGAAATTAGGCGTGGGAGAGCGCATTACTTTCAATCGATGAAATTAAAATTGCTAATTATAACAGGATTGGTCTTAGGGGCTTGTTCGGGAGAAATAAATCTTCCGGACGCCCCGGATGATCTCATCCCGAAGGATAGCATGGTTGTACTTTTAAAGGATATGACGATTCTAGAGTCTGCGGTGCAGAACAGATATAAGAATGTTACCGTTTTATACAAAGTTATGACCAGTTCCGGTAAAGCATATTTGAAAGAAAGAAAGATCACTCCGGAACGTTTTGAGCGTTCATACGACTATTACGTGGTACATGATGCAGAACTTCAGGAGATCTATACAGAGATTATGGATTCTCTAACGCGTGAAGGGGAGAAGCTGCAGAATCAATGACAATTTTCGCGTACTTCAAGGAATAAACGCTTAAAGGCAATTTCAATTTCTGATTCTGAAATATTTCCTTGCTGCATCTCTGATACGCAGTTCCACCAACCATAACGCATCACTTCGATTCGAGCCCAGAGCAATTTATCTTTACTTTCCCATTTTTGATTGAAATCCTTTTGGATGGCAGCTGGATCCACCGCACCAATCAATTCTTGTTCGTGTTGTTTCTTCCAATAAGCTAATAAGGCATCGCCACCTAAAATGAGCGCTTTTTCTGCGTTCGAACAACCCGGCGTTTTTTGCTGTTTCAACAGTTTTGGATTGGAATAAGCCTTGATGGCCAAACTTCTCAATTCATAAGCATCTTTCAATTCCTTTAAACGAGCTTGACGCATCTGCTCCCAATAAATTCCTTTTGGTAATGCACTACTCGTTAATTCAGCTTTTTTCTGCTGATACTCCCGTTTTACCGTTTCTAAATTGACAAGAGTAGAATCTGCTGGTTTGTTCCATAAAAACGGTCTTGAAAGTCCGCTAGGCTGCCAAATGATGTAAAGGGCATTGTTCAATTCAATTTCGTTGGCTTTTGAGGTGTCGATTACGCCGGTCATCTGGCAGATCCCTGCTTTCCATTCAAAAGTTTCTTGCGCGAATGCGGCGTTTATTCCGAAGAATAAAAGGATTTGAAAAATGCGTTTCATCGAATTTTACGATCTGGGTTTTTACTCAAAAAGGAATTCCAACTACTTCCTTTGGACTTATTGTTTTCTCCGATCCCTTTGGAAAAATGGTGGCAAACTGCGGCAGCCAAACCATCCGTAGCATCTAAATATTTCGGCATTTCTGGAAATGAAAGAAGGGTTTGAAGCATCGCTGCAACTTGTTCTTTGGATGCGTTTCCATTTCCGGTAATTGCCTGTTTAATGCGTTTTGGCGTGTATTCTTCGTAAGGAATGTTTCTTCTTAATGCACAACCGATAACTACTCCTTGAGCACGCCCCAGTTTCAACATGGATTGTACATTTTTTCCAAAGAATGGAGCTTCGATCGACATGAAATCAGGCTTGTATTCTTCCAGCAATCCTTCTACGCGATCAACAATGCGTTTCAGTTTATCAGGTTGGTTATCGAGCTTATGCAATTGAATGATACCAAAATTGAGCAGCTGGATCCGTGATCCCGAAATCTGGATCAATCCGTATCCAAGAACGGTAGTCCCCGGGTCTATGCCTAAAATAATTGTATCTTCGGTCATGCAAATGAATCAACAAGGTAAAACTACGAAAAATAGCGCTTATTGGCGGTTGCTAATGAAGGTGGCGGTGTTTTTAGGAGTTGTTACTTTGCTAGTCCTGCAACTAAAAGATGTTCAATGGAGTGACCTGAATGGGTTGAAATTTGTTGATCCATGGGCCTTGATAGCAGCTTTGCTTCTACTATTAGCCAACCAATACTTCGAATTTGCCAAATGGCGTGTTGCTGCCAAAAGTATTAATGCCGATCGGAAAATGGTACACCGAGCATATTGGAGTGGAGTTGGCTCAGCCTTTTTAACACCCAATGGATGGGGAAGTTTTTTAGGTAGAATGATCCATTTTAGCAAGCGCGATCGTCTTTTAATCATTGCTGCATCCATGCAAGCCAATTACAGTCAATTGATCCCAACACTTGTTTTTGGAGTGATCGGTTTATTCTTTTTAGAGATTTACCCCGTTCAAGTAGGTGTGTTCTCATTAGTAATTGCCGGATTTGTAATGGCGTTTTATTTTTCCTGGCCACTTCTTTTACCCAAACATAAGAGTCGCAAGAAATGGTTGAGACGATTGCAGCGATTACGCCCGTTCTTAGTGCGTTTCCAATACAGCATGTTGGGCTATTCCTTATTGCGCTTTATTGTGTTTTCCCTTCAGTTTGTGCTGCTGTTTGTGTCCTTAGGTTATTCACAGTTTGAAACGTTGCTTCTTGGTGTTTGGTTGGTGTACTTGTTGACTTCGTTTGTACCTTCACTTTGGTCTGGCAAAGTGTTGATTCGAGAAACGGCAGCATTGTATGTGTTTACGAAATTAGGCCTTGCCATTCCAGATATTCTGGTTGCAAGTTTATTGATCTGGTTGATCAATATCGTTCTTCCTGCAGCTTTCAGTACTTTTGTATGGATTCCGCGAAAAGAAAAGGAAAATGTGGTTCGTTAGTATTTGGTTCCTCTTGTATGCTGTTTCAATTTTTGGTTTGATCTTCGGGATACAACGCTTGCGTCTTGCCAATTCCCAAAAACCTCAAATGTCTTTGGATGAGGTAACGGTTGTGATTCCCTTTCGTAATGAGTCGACTAATTTGAAACGATTGATTGATTGCATCCGCTCTCAGAGTTATCAGCCGGCCCAATGGATCTTCGTAAATGATCATTCTGAAGATGATTTTCAACCTTTTTTCAAAGAGTTAGAGCATTTCCCGTATCGTTTGTTAAACCTACCGCCAGAGCAACGCGGAAAGAAGCGCGCCATTCGATTTGGAGTAGATCATGTACGAACAGAATATTGCCTGACAATGGATGCCGATGTGTGGTTTGGAAAGAACTATATCAAATCGCTTTTGATAATGCCAGAGGCTGACATGGTTATTTTGCCTGTTGAAATGAAAGGAAAACGTTGGTGGCATTCCTTTTTCACACTGGAGTTTTTGTTCACCACGTTGATCAATCGGGGTGTATCAGGTTGGTTGCGTCCGGTGAATTGTTCGGGGGCTAACTTGTTGTTCAAAGTTAGTAGTTACGATGACGTAAATGATATTGAAGAGCATGATCATATTCTTTCAGGTGATGATATGTATGCACTTCGAGCATTTCGTGAAGCAGATAAGCGCGTTGAAATTGCAGAGATATCTGAAGCCAAAGTTTTTACAGAAACACCTGTAACCTTTGCCGAGACCATGGAACAACGTGTGCGATGGATGAATAAGACAGGAAATGTTGGCGATACATTGAACAGCTTTCTGGGCATTTGGGCCGTTGGTTTACACCTGAGCTATTTTTTACTGTTGTTACTCAGCTGGTTTGCAGGGGCGCAATGGTTTACCGTACTGACGATTTTGTTGAAAGGATCCTTAGATCTGGCACTTATTCGAATGGATACCAAATCATTGGATGTAAAAACAATAACTGGATTGTTGTTATTTGAATTCGGCTATCCCATCTACATTTTGGCCTTGATCGGTAATGCGATGTTCACACAACCGGAATGGAAAGGGCGTTAGACCAGATCTTGATCAGATAAAGCCAATTCTCGTTGCAATCGACCTTTATTAGGGATCAAACTCATGAAAGCCAAGAGACCCACTAAGCCCATGATAGCTATCGCCTGATTACCGCCCATTAGGTAAAATACGATTGCAGTTAAATTAGCACCCTCCAATAATGCCATTCGAATGATGGATGTACTTGTGTATAATCTGAGCTTTTCTTCCAAACCTTCCATCTTACGACTTTCGATGAAACGTTGCTTACTGAACAGACCACCAGTAGTCAGCGAAAAGACCATGATTATAGGAAGGATGTATAAGAAGATATCGTCTTGTTGATCCATTGGAGCACTTGGTTTCAATACGAAATGAACAACTCCAAAAAAGGCCACCTGTCCCAAAAGTAAGGCGACGAATATTAAGGTTAACTTGGTTAATGTTGCTTTCATGAACGAGCAGTAGTAGCATAAAAAAGCCCGTGTTGAACGGGCTTTAAATTAAAATGGTAGATCATCATCGTCACTCGGTGCTGTTGACGCAGCAGGAGCAGATGGGATTGGATCTAAATTCATTGCACTTGGTCCGCCAGCGGGCATTCCTCCACCCATTGCATTGGCACCTACACGCTCAATGCGCCATGCCTCCAATGTGTTGAAATATTTTACTTCACCTTGTGGGCTAGTCCACTCACGGCCACGCAAATTGAAAGACACTTCCAATTGCTCATTCGGTTGGAATGCATCCAAAAGCGCACATTTGTCTTGCGTCAATTGGAACAAGATATCTTGCGGATACATACTGGCATTATCGGTAAGGACAAACTCGCGTTTTGAGAATTTTTCCGATACCTGTACTGTATCGTTTTTAACTTTTAAAGTTCCGGAAATTTTAAACATCTTACTGGTTATTTATTTTTAGTCATTGAAGGCAAGGAGGGTCATCCAAGCACCTTCAATATCGTTGTTAGCAATGAGTGATTTGGCGCGTTCATGCAAAGCTCTTTCAAGTTTCGCAGGCTCGTCTTCTAAAGTTACGAATATATCGCTTAATTCCAATAACTTATACTCGTTCACATCTGTTTCATTTGGCAGATCAGTGATCCCTGCCAATTGAGCCAGTTCGTTCATGTTCAGGACCGGGCTGTTTCGAATATCTTCAGGTAATTGATCAAACCCAATTCCGACTGTAGTGATCGGTTTGGTGATTTCGAACATGGAGTGCTCATTGGCGTGACAGTACCAATTTCCACCCATACGAGCTACCAAGTTGATCTTCTTCTGATCGATCATGCCATCTGCACCCAGGATATCCTCGTGAATATGAATTTTAGTCACTTCACAGATCACCAAATTACCTGCGCCTCCTTGATCACCCAATTCGATCACTTGATTCACCTTGCACTCGAATTGTACCGGAGATTCTTTTACACGCATCGGTCGGATCGTTTCAGAAGGTATCGGTGTCAAGCCAGATTTCACGAACTCATCAACGTCTGGTGAGAAAGGAGAACTTGACAAACTCATTTGATGCAAGATGTCCATGTTCACAATGTTGATCACAACCTCCGGTACCTTTTTAACATTGTTGTAAGTATCCTTGGTAGTATTCGTACGGCCATTACGTGCCGGTGAAAAGATCAATATTGGAGGTGCTGCTGAAAATACATTGAAAAAACTGAAAGGTGACAGGTTGTTCACCCCGTTTTCGTCTACTGTTGATGCAAAAGCAATCGGTCTAGGACCTATAGCTCCCAATAAATAGCCGTGCAATTTGGGAATGGGAAGTTCTTTTGGATCAAGTGTCAACATGGCAACAATTTTAATGCAAAATTACCAATTTAGCCGTCTGGAATTCGATGCCTTTCCGAAAAGAAATAAACAATTTTTGTTACTTCTTCACGATGATGTACAGATTCGGTTCGATCGTGAAATCGTAAGGTAATTTTAAAGATCGCTTTGTCCATTTGCTGCTGCATTTCCACAGTTTTCCATTGACAACTAGTGGCATGTCAAACCCTTTCACACAATTTACCCAACGATATTTGACTCCGCCGCGAATATTTTTCACTTCCAGTGTTGGCGGATATTGTTGTCTTAAATATTGATCGAATATTGGAGAAAGTTCCATTTTAAGCATCTTAGACATGAAGACCTCAATTTGTCTCCCCGAAACGGTCTGGTGGTAGAACTGTTGATTCATGTTTCGCAACATTTCACGAAACAAGGCGTCGTCCTGCACCAAACAACGAATCGTATGGAGCATGTTCGAACCCTTGTAGTACATATCACCTGAACCTTCATCCTGTACACTGTATTTACCAATGATCGGTTTGTCATTTTGAATGTTTTTTCGAAGTCCATGGCAATAAGTATCTGCCGCTTCTTTGCCAAACCAGTATTCGGTGAAAAGCACCTCTGAATAGTTCGTAAAGCTCTCGTGCACCCACATGTCGGCAATATCCTTGGTAGTAATATTATTTCCAAACCATTCATGACCACTTTCATGCACAATAATGAAATCCCAGTTCAAGCCTTGACCAGTTCCACTGAGGTCGCGACCCATATATCCTTTTTTAAACTGGTTCCCATAGGCGATAGCACTTTGATGTTCCATACCCAGGTGTGGTGCTTGTACGATCTTATAACCATCGTTGTAAAAAGGGTAGGGACCAAACCAATATTCAAAAGCTTTTAAGGTTTTATTGACGTCTTCAAAATGCGGGATTGCCTTTTCAAGATCATCGCGAAGTACCCAATAGTCAACCTCTAATTGCCCATTCTCTCCCGCAAAATGATCATGGTGGTTTACATAATCGCCAAAGTAAGGGATCATGCAATAATTATTGATCGGATTTGTGACTTTCCAGGTGTAGCTGCTGGTTCCATTCGGATTGTCTACCGATTTTTCCAAAATGCCGTTACTGATACATTTAATATTCGAAGGGCAAGTGTATGTCATACGCACACCGTCTGGCTCATCTGCCTGTGAATCTTTGCAGGGAAACCATACGCTAGCTCCAAGTCCTTGACAAGCAATCGAGATCCATGGCAGGCCATTTTTGTCTTTTCTCCATATAACACCACCATCCCAAGGAGGATTAACGGCTTTTCGCGGCTGTCCGTGGTAATGAACAACGAAATGATTGGACTTCGGCAGGATTGTTTCCCTTGTCAGATCCATGAGATGTGCATTTCCGATTGTTTTCAATTGAGATAACTCCAATTGCTTTCCGTTAAACTCAATACGGTCAATGATTAATGGTGCTTGAAGATCAAACTGTAAAATGTAAGTTTCTCGTATCACCCCTAAGTCGAAAACCAAATCGTTCTTTCCAGAGATCTCTTGTCGATCAGGAAAGAATTCAACATCCAAATCATAATATTTAAGATCCCACCATTGGCGTGTGATTCCGTAACCACCTCGAAGCGAATCGGCCGCAGTGAACTGACCGTAACTCGATGTTTGCAGAAAAACTAGTTGAAGTATGAATAGCGAGCTTATCTTCAATAAAGATGATTGTAACATGACTTATTTTTTACGGAATAGTATGAGTTTGCGGATGTCGATCCAGATAGTTCCCAAAATGGCAAACATCAATGCGGTTAAGAAAATTCGCGCAGTTACTGCATTCATGCTCAAAAGCTTTTGTAAAGGTTCCAAAAACCCAATCAGGAGCAGAATTCCACCTGTTATACCAATGATCCAATAAACCATGGTATTTCGCGATAGCTTACCGGAAAAAATGGTGAATACATCCGATCTGTTGTAAAGGGTTAGGAATACATTTCCGAAGATCAACGTATAGAAAACAACTGTACGCATAGATTCCTCTCCAAGTTGCCAAAATTGAGCAAGAAATGCTGTTAGCGTACAAGCAATCGTCAAAGTTACGCCTTGTAATAAAGTCATGAATAGCTGCTTTCCGGGGATCAAGGCTTTGGTAATAGAGATCGGATCATGCATTTCTTTATGATCAGGCGTTTCATTTTCAAACACTAACGAACAAGTAGGCCCCATGATCAACTCTAATAAAATGACGTGAATAGGAGAGAAGAGTGTATCTGGCATCCAATGCAGAAACAAAGGAAGGATTACCAATAGTATGATTGGGATATGGATGGCAACGATGTAGCGAATTGCACGTGATAAGTTTAAATTGATCCTTCTTCCCAGATAAATAGCATCAACCATTCGACCCATTTCATCATGACTGAGGATCAGTCCCGCTGCACTTTTTGCGACATCTGTTCCTCGTTTCCCCATCGCAATTCCGATGTGGGCAGCTTTCAATGCAGGTCCGTCATTTACCCCGTCACCAGTCATGGCCACAATTTCTCCATTTGCCTGTAAGGCGGTGACAATCCGTAATTTCAATTCCGGTTTAATTCGTGCAAAAACGCTTACTTCAGAAACCTTGGTTTTCAAGACATCATCCGACATGGAAAGCACTTCTTCGCCGGTCAACACTTTTTCAGAAGGAATTCCACACGCTGCAGCAATTGCTGTTGCTGTTTCAGGATAATCTCCGGTGATCATTTTTACCTGAACTCCAGCTTCCTGAAAATTTTGAATTACACGAGGAATATCTGGCGATATAGGATCTTGGAAAACAAGTAATCCACAAAAAGTAAAAGTGATATCACTTAACTCTAGTGGTACACTTTTAATAGATTCACCTTTGGCAACACCAAGAACACGGTAGCCTTTTCGGGCGTAAGCCTTTGCTCGTTCGCGCCATTGATTTCGCGTTTCTTCATCTGAGCCAGATTTATCAAGTACAGCTTCCAATGCTCCTTTACAGGCAATGATTTGTTCGTTTTCAGCTGATCTGAAAATATGGGTCATAGAGGGCGGCGAACCGGCTAAGGGAAATTCTTGGATCATCCGAGCATCCTTTCTTAAGTCTGTTCCACACAACTGATTGTACCAACGATGAATGGACTGCTCCATAGGGTCAAATGGTTCTACTTCACTGGCCCACATACCATAGACGAGCGTGTCTGATGGAAGTGGATTGTTCGCCAATTCGGAATCTCCAATTTGTGCGTCCAGTATATATTGTAAGGACATTAAATTCTGGGTCAAAGTCCCCGTTTTATCTACACAGATCACAGTGGCACTTCCAAGTGTCTCTACTGTTTTAGGAGAACGGGCAATTATTCCTCTCTTCAGTAATCGGTAGGCTCCCAGAGCCATGAACGTAGAAAGGGCCACCGGTATTTCCTCCGGAATTACGGACATAGCAATCGTTAATCCATGCAATAATCCATGAAGCAGATCCTTACTCAAATACCATTGATACCCCCATACAAAAAGGAAAGCGACCAAACCGCCGAGGAACATGTTCCTAACAAATCGATTCACTTTCAATTGAAGAGGAGTCTTTTCCTTTCCGGTAGTCTCGATCAAAGCACCGATCCCTGAAAGAGAAGTTTCGTGGCCGATAGCAATAACTTTTGCATAAGAATAACCTCGCACCACTTGTGTGCCTTGATAAATGATCTCTCCAACGGTTTTTTCTACCGATACAGATTCACCGGTGAGAATACTTTCGTTTATCGAAAAATCGTTCGAAAGGATCAATTCGGCATCAGCAGGAATTATACTTCCTTCTTCACAAATGATCGTATCTCCAAGCACGAGGTCTTCACCAGGTAAGACAATAGGAATTCCATTTCTGATCACTTTAGCGCTTCCTTCATGAATGCGATTCAGAGCAGAAATTGCTTTTTGACTTTTGAAGTTTTGGAGTACGTCTATACCCGCAACGAGCATAAGAGCAACGAGCATCGTTATTCCCTCAGTACTTTCTCCTAGGATGAAATAAAGCACGCTCGTACAACACAAAAGGATGAACATCGGTTCTGTGACCGTCTCAATTAAATTTGAAAGCAGGAGGTTCTTTCCTTTGGGTAAGGTATTCTTTCCGTGCAATGATCTTTGTTTGATCACCTCTTCATCGGATAGCCCTGTTATTTCTGCTGCTGTAGTTTGATTTAACGACAATTCGTTCGGAAATTTGTTGCCGAAAGTTATCAATAATTATGATTCAAAAATGGCTTACCAGGTTT
>JBMLQF010000007.1:0-19042 GCA_049241705.1 Fluviicola sp.
TGTGGCTCGTTTGTTAGCAAATAACCACATTTCCGAGTTGGATCTTGCGAACCCGTACGTACAAGATTTTGGTTCTTACCAGCAAATCTCTTATGATCGCTTGAATGCAGGGTATGCATTTGCTAATGGTGGTGTTTACGGTGGACAACAGAATAATGACGATCAATCTTTCTTTGATTACAACTTGCGTCAAAAGTTGGGTCTTGACCCTGCAGGAAATGATTTTGTGGTTATTGATAATTTGGATCCGAACACATTCCAGTTGGACATGTTCTCTCCGGATGAATTGTTGAACTCTGGTAATAATTTTGTGAATTACTTTGGTTACGACCATACAGGAAAAAAAGTGAGTGGTCAAACAGATATTCAAAAGTATTTCGAAGAGTTTGATGATAACGGTAACTACCGTCGTTTCATTGGTTCTTATCAGCCGGTTTATATCGCTGGATATATCATGGATAAGTTTGCATTCAACGATATCGTATTCAACGTAGGTGTGCGTGTTGACGTATTTGATGCGAACCAACCTGTATTGAAGGATAAGTACTTGGTGTATTCTGCAAACAATGTTTCAGAGGCACGTGCAATTGCAGAGTCTGATCCAACAACTTACGGATGGGTTGCTATCCCTGAGTCAATGGGTGATGATTATGTTGTTTATGTAAACGATGTAACGAATCCAACTTCAATCAACGGTTTCCGTAATGGTGATACGTGGTATGATGCTAACGGTATCGTTGTTGAAGATCCAAAAGTTGTGCGTGGAGCGGCAGGTATTGCACCTTGGTTGAAAAACCCTTCAAACGCTACTCAAGGAAAAGTTACTGCTGATGCATTTGAAGATTACAAAGCTCAGATCAATGTAATGCCACGTGTGGCATTCTCGTTCCCTATCTCGGATGAAGCTTCATTCTTTGCTCACTATGATATCTTGACGAAACGTCCTACAACAGGTGCTCGTTTCAATCCAATCGATTATCAGTTCATTGAGTCAAGAACGAATACCATTAACAACCCGAACTTGCTTCCTGAGAAAACGATTGATTACGAACTTGGATTCCAACAAGTATTGACGAAAACGTCATCTTTGAAGATCTCTGCATTCTACCGCGAACAACGTAACAACGTTCAGTTGATCAACGTGTTCGAAGCTTATCCAAACACTTACCGTACTTTCGGTAACCGTGACTTTGGTACAGTTAAAGGTTTGACAGTTTCTTACGACTTACGTCGTACTGGAAATATCCGTATGACTGCAGCTTATACCTTACAGTTCGCTGATGGAACAGGTTCTGATGCAACATCTGCAGCAACATTGTTGACAGGTTTGCAAACAGCGGGATTACCAAACTTGCGTACTGTATTCCCTTATTCATATGACCAACGTCACGCATTTGCGATCACGATGGACTACCGTTATGGAGAAGGTGCTGACTACAATGGTCCGATGATCGGTGATGTGAAAGTGTTAGAGAATACAGGTTTGAATATCGTAACTAACGTATACTCTGGCTCGCCATACACTTCTCAAAACATCATTACGAGTGAAGGATTCATCAGTCCAAACTCTGGAGGTATTACAGGAACAGTGAATGGATCTCGTTTGCCTTGGCAGTACCGTTTGGATATGCAGTTAGACCGCACATTCAACTTGGAATTTGGAAAAGAAGGTAAAAAGAAAATGGCATTCTTGAATGTTTATTTACGTGCTACCAACCTTTTCAACGCTATGAACGTTCTTGGTGTATACCGTGCGACAGGGAACTGGAACGATGATGGTTATTTGGCAGCTTCAGAATATCAAGCATCCATCCAAAACCAATTGGATGAGCAATCTTTCAGAGATTACTACTTGATGAAAATTCAGAATCCATTTAATATCAGTGCTCCAAGAACACTTCGCTTAGGGGTTAAGTTTGATTTCTAAGTTTATTAATGTTTTAGTATGAAACGAACAATTCAATATTTATCATTAGCATTCGCTTTGGTTGTAGCCTCAAATGCTGGGGCTTACAACCACGACTTCGGTAAGAAGAGTGGGTCTGCAAAGCCAGACAAGCCAACTTCAACAACCAAAGGAGCGAACTGTGCTCCTGCGAACTACCGCAAGACCATTGCATTTAACGACGTTAGTGCGCAATTGGAAACAGGTGGTTTGTTATTCTTGGACCGTGCAAACGGTTTGGCTACCTATAAAGTACCAAAAACTGGAACCGTGACTGCTATCTACGCTGGAGCCCTTTGGATGGGTGGTGAAGATATCAACGGTCAGTTGAAATTAGCAGCTGTAAAGTTCCGTAATGACGGTAACGATTTCTGGCCTGGTCCATTAACAGTTACTGCTGGAACAGGAAACTTTAATCCAGCTGTTCCTCAGTCAGATACAGCTCGCCGTGACTATGGAGATGCGAACGTGGATGCAGACCAATGTTTGCTTTACGATAACATCTTTACTGTTTCGAAAGCAGGAGTTGTTGGATGGGTAACATATTGGGAATGTAACCACCCGAACACATTCAATCCAACTTATGAAGGATGTGACGAAGTGGGGGCACCGTCAAACGATGTTTTGGCTCAGATCAACGCGTGGCCGGGTAATGGTGATCCATTGCGTTTCCAGGATTTGTTCTTAGCGCCATTTTACGATCGTAATGGTGATGGTGTGTATGACCCAAGTGACACTGATGATGGTGGTGATTATCCGTGGTACAACCTAGGTCGTCCTTATGACCCGGTGTGTGGTGCTGATCGTCGTGTAACACTATTTGGTGACGAAACTCACTGGTGGGTGTTCAACGATAAAGGAAATATCCACACGGAATCTGGAGGTGATCCAATTGGTATGGAGATCCGCGCACAAGCATTCGCTTTTGCAACAGATGATGAAATCAACAAAATGACGTTCTATAACTACGAATTGATCAACCGTGGTACACAGACTTTGCAGAACACGTACTTCTCACAGTATGTTGATGCCGATTTGGGTAACTACGCGGATGACTACGCTGGTTGTGACGTAACACGTGGATTGTCTTACATGTACAATGGTGACTTGAACGATGAGCCTCAAGCTGGTCGTCCTGGTTACGGTCAGAATCCTCCTGCTATTGGTGTTGACTTCTTCGAAGGTCCTTACCAAGATGCAGATGGATTAGATAACCCTGGTCCTTACGTTGACACAGTTACAGGTCAATTGGTAATTCCCACTGTAGCGGCAGCTCTTGCTGGAAACGGTATCGTTTACAAAGGTTTGGGTATCGGTTACTCTGATGGTATTGCTGATAATGAGCGTTACGGTATGCGTAACTTCTCTATCTACACAGGTAATAACGCGCCTGCTGGTCAGTCTGACCCGAATTCTGCTGCACAGTATTATAACTACATGAAAGGTTTGTGGCAAAATGGTGACCAATTGTACTACGGAGGAACGGGATTCCCGGGTGCTCCTGGTGTAACTTCAATTGAAACAAACTACATGTTCCCTGCAGATTCAGATACATTGAACTGGGCAACTGAAGGTACAGACCCAGGTTTCCCTTGGTCAGAATTTGAGCCAACAGGACAAGGATCAACTTCGAACCCTGCGGGTGACCGTCGTTTCGTTCAGTCTGCTGGTCCATTTACATTGAGACCGGGAGCTGTAAACAACATTACTGTAGGTATTGTTTACGGACGTAGTACGCAAGGGGAGATCTTCTCTTCTGTGAATGCGTTGAAAACTGCGGATACTAAAGCACAAGCGTTGTTTGATAACTGTTTCCGTATTTTGGAACCACCTCATGCACCAGTATTGACTATTCAAGAATTGGGTAACGAGTTGGTATTGATGTTGGATAACCCGAACAGTTCAAATAACTACCGTGAGCAATACATCGAGGAAGATAAGATCAACATTATCGATCCAGCAGATGGTTCAGTAGTTTATGACAAATTCTACCGTTTTGAAGGTTACCAAATCTATCAAATGTCAGATGAGGAAGCTACTGTAGGTGATTTGGATGACAAAACTAAAGCTCGTTTGGTAGCGCAATGTGATATCAAGAACGGGGTTGCAGATTTGATCAACTTTGAGTTTGACGAAGAGTTAGGATTCTCTGTTCCTAAATTGAAAGCAGAAGCTGCTGACAAAGGAATCAGTCATACTTTCCGCGTTACTGAGGATTTATTCGCTACAGGTAACCGTGGATTGGTAAACAACAAAACATACTATTATATTGCTGTAGCTTACGGTTATAACAACTATAAAACGTACAACCCGAATGATCCGGACGCATTGGATGGTCAGAAAATGCCTTACTTGCGTTCACGTATCAACGCGGATGGTTCGCCGTTGATCGCACAAGCTGCGATGCCGCACTTGGTATCTCCAGAATTGGGTGGTACAGTTCAAAATGCAGTTTACGGTCAAACTCCACGTATTACGCGTATCGATGGTACAGGTAATGGATACAACGAATTGCAATTGACAACTTCTTCTGAGAATTACATCATTGAGAATGGATTCATGGAAAGACCGGTTTACGATTACAATGGTGGTCCAATTCAAGTGAAAGTGGTTGACCCATTGAACGTGGTTGGTGGATACTATGAGTGCAAATTCCGTGATTATGGTGCTGGTACAACAGCTATCGATACAGCGCAGTGGATCATTTACCGTTATGCAAATGAAGCTGCAGCTGCTGGTGGTCCTGCGAATGCTATTGACTCTGTGTCATCAGAAGTAGCGATCAACCAATCGAATGAGCAAGTTATTGCGAAGTGGGGTGTATCTGTTCAGATCTTCCAAGATAAGTACAGTACTCCATCCGGTAACTCTGTTCAAGACCGTTATGCGGATCCATTATCTTCTTCAATTGAGTTTGCGGATTCTTCGAAGCAATGGTTGGATTTCGTTCCGGATGATCCGTCTTTAACACCTTTCAACTGGTTGCGTACAGGTACTTACAACCCGGATCAAACTACAGAATGTGATCCTTTTACAGGACCGGCTTACTTGAATCCTTGTTGTTATAAGGATGATGCAGGGCGTGATCCAAAAGAATTGTACAGCAAATTGTTGGGTGGTGGTATTGGACCTCACAAGGTAACTGGTTATCAGTGTGACTTCATGCCGCTTGCAATTCCAGCTACTTACAACGGATATCCTGCAGCACGTAAGAATGCATCTATTTCATTCTTGCCATCTGTTGATATCGTGATCACATCAGATAAGTCTAAATGGACGCGTTGTGTGGTTGTTGAATTGGGTCGTGATGCCAACTTGAACGAAGGCGGCGCTGAGCCAGGTGAATTACGTGCACGTCAATCGGTTGACCAAAATGGTAACCCGGATGCTTCTGGAACGAATGGAATGGGATGGTTCCCAGGATATGCGATCGATTTGGAAACAGGTGCTCGTTTGCACATGGCATTCGGTGAGAACTCATTCTTTGGTGGAGACAATGGTGCGGACATGATCTGGAATCCAACTTCAACAGTTGTTGATGCGAATGGTATGTTCGTATTCGGTGGTAACCAACCAATTTGGGTATTCGGTTACAACATCAATGGTGATGGATGTCCGAACTATGATCCGAACAACGTGAACTCTAACTGGGTATACGATCAATATCAAACTGCTACTACAACAGCTTACCGCGACTTGTTCACGAGCTTGATGTGGGTTGCTAACTCAGTATTGGCTGATGGATTCTCGTTCAACGACCCATCTGATATTCCATGTGATGTACGCTTGAAATTGCGTGTAAACAAAGAATACCGTGATTTCGTTGCAACTGGGGACAATGGTGGTAAGCCTATGTATGGATGGTCTATGGATGATTTGAAAACTGTAACGGCTGATGCTGAATCAGCAGAAAGTGCTTTGGATCTGATCAATGTAGTACCAAACCCTTACTATGCATTCTCTGAATACGAGCGTAACCGTTTGGATACGCGTGTTAAGATCACGAACCTTCCTGATAAGTGTACGGTGTCTATCTACAATGTTGGTGGAAAATTGATCCGTCAATTCAAGAAAGACAATCAGGTTACTTACTTAGATTGGGACTTGAAGAATGCTATTGGTGTTCCAATTGCTAGTGGTGTTTACATCATTCACGTAGAGGTACCTGGCGTAGGTGAGAAGATCGTTAAGTTCTTCGGAGGTATGCGTCAAGTCGACCTTGAGAATATTTAACCAACTGTTAAGTAAAACGTATGAAATCAATTAATAAAGTTCTAAAATATACAGCGGTGGCTGGAGTAGTGTTAAGCTGCTCCACCGCTTTCGCTGGAAACGAAGACCGCGTTGGTTCAGCAGGAGCTTCTCAGTTGTTGGTGAATCCTTGGGCTCGCAGTATCGGTATCGGTGATGCAGGTATTTCACATGTGAACGGATTGGAAGCAACGTATACGAATATTGCTGGTTTGGCTTTTACAGATAAAACGCAGATCAAATTCAACCGTACAAACTGGTTGGGTTCTGCGGGAATCGGTATGAGTTCAGCAGGTATCGCACAACGTGTTTCTGAATCCAGTGTGATCGCTGTTTCCGTGCAATCGATGAATTTCGGAGATATTGAAATTACTACTGTAGATCTTCCGGAAGGAGGTATTGGGGTGTTCTCACCTCGTATGAATGTGTTTAACATCGGTTACGCACGCAGCTTCTCTTCTTCGATCTATGGAGGAATCAATTTCAAGGTGCTTTCTGAAAGTATCTCTAACTTGCGTGCTACTGGTGTTGCATTTGATGCGGGTATCCGTTATGTAACAGGAGAGCAAGATCAAGTAAAATTCGGTATCTCATTGAAAAATGTAGGTCCGGTGATGAAGTACCGTGGTGACGGTTTGTCTACAGAGGTAAATTACCTGAATGATGGTAATTTGGCTACTTTGGAGCAGCGTTCTGCTACCTATGAGTTGCCTTCTTTGTTGAACATCGGAATGTCCTATGACTTCATTTTCTCTGAAAATTCAAAATTGATCGCAAGCGCTGCATTTACAGCTAACTCATTCCAAAATGACCAATACCGCGTAGGTTTGGATTATGGATTGCAAGTTGAAAAAGCAGCGTTCAATATCCGTGCTGGATATGTTGCTGAGAAAAACATCTTCTCAGTTGAGAACCGCTCAAATGCATTAACTGGTTTTACAGCTGGTTTCTCTGCAGATGCGTTGGTTGGAAAAAACAAATCTGCATTGGGTGTTGAATACGCAATGCGTACTGCTGGTCAGTTCGGTATCATTCACACTTTTGGTGCGACGATCAGTTTGAAATAATCAGATAAAAACATATATTTGTTGCAACAGGAGAGTCCAATGGGCTCTCTTGTTGTTGTTATATAGACCAATAAAACCATTTGTATGTCAGACGTAGCTTATTATACGGAAGAAGGATTGCGAAAATTGAAAGATGAATTGCACGAAATGAAAACTGTGCAACGTCCACGTATTTCTGAACAGATCGCTGAAGCACGCGATAAAGGTGATTTGTCTGAAAATGCCGAATACGATGCTGCAAAAGAAGCACAGGGCCTACTTGAAATGCGCATTGCAAAGATGGAAGAGTTGATCTCCAAAGCACGCATTATCGATAATACCATGATCGATAATTCTAAAGTGTTCATTCTTTCCACAGTGAAGATCAAAAACGTTGCGAATGGAATGGAAATGCAATACACACTTGTTGCTGAAAGCGAAGCAGACCTGAAGGAAAAGAAGATTTCTGTTGATTCTCCTATCGGAAAAGGCTTGTTGGGTAAAAAGGTGGGTGATGTAGCAGATATCCAAACGCCTAACGGCATTATGAAGTTCGAAATCGTTGATATCACACGCTAATGAGCACGATTTTCTCCAAGATCATTGCAGGTGAAATCCCCTGTCATAAAGTGGCTGAGAACGACAATTACTTAGCTTTTTTAGATATCATGCCGCTAAGAATGGGACATGTTTTGGTAATCCCGAAACGTGAAACAGATTATTTGTTTGATATGGAAGACGATGATCTGGCTGGTATGATCGTGTTTGCAAAGCAAGTAGCGAAAGCCTTGAAATTGGTCGTGCCGTGTAAAAAAGTAGGTGTGACCGTGATTGGTTTGGAGGTTCCGCATGCCCACGTGCATTTGGTTCCTATGGATGCCATGAACGATATGAATTTCGCAAATACGAAGTTGCAACCTTCATCGGAAGAACTTGCAGAAATGGCTGCTAAAATAGCTGCCGCATTCTAGTATATAAGGTATGATTTTCAATTCACTCGAGTTTGCGATCTTCTTTCCGATCGTTTTCTTTTTGTATTGGTTCGTAACCAATCGTAGTTTAAAAGCGCAAAATATCCTGTTGTTAGTAGTCAGTTACCTGTTCTACTCATTCTGGGATTGGCGCTTTTTGTTTTTGTTGATGTTCTCAACGTTTCTGGACTATTTCACCGGGCTCCGAATGCACGACGCCAAAACAATTAATTGGAAGAAATTCTGGTTTTGGCTGAGTATTGGTGTTAATTTGGGCTTCCTAGGTATGTTCAAATATTACAACTTTTTCGCGGAGTCCTTTGCCGACCTACTCGCCAATTTTGGATTGCATGTAGACATTTGGACCTTGCAGGTTATCTTGCCGGTTGGAATCTCATTCTATACCTTCCATGGCTTGTCTTATGTGGTGGATATTTACAAAGACCGAATTAAACCCGAACGCAATTTTGTGGATTATGCGGTTTTCGTAAGCTTCTTTCCGCTACTCGTTGCTGGGCCGATCGAGCGTGCAACACACTTGCTCCCGCAAATTCAAAAAGCCCGTGTATTTGATTACACTAAGGCCATTGATGGGATGCGACAGATCTTATGGGGTCTGTTCAAAAAGGTGGTTGTGGCTGATGGTTGTGCTGAATGGGCCAACATGATCTTTAATGATGCTGACGCTTACTCCGGAAGTACCTTATTCATGGGGGCGATCTTTTTCACCTTCCAGATCTATTGTGATTTCTCTGGGTATTCGGATATAGCTTTGGGAACTGCACGCTTGTTTGGTATCGAATTGTTGCGAAATTTTGCATTCCCGTATTTCTCCAGAGACATTGCTGAATTCTGGCGACGTTGGCATATTTCATTGAGTACTTGGTTCCGTGATTACTTGTACATCCCATTAGGAGGAAGTAAAGGCGGAACTTGGATGAAGATCCGGAATACGTTCATCATCTTTATTGTGAGTGGTTTTTGGCATGGTGCCAATTGGACCTTTATCATTTGGGGTGCTTTGAACGCTGTTTATTTTCTTCCCTTGATGTTGACCAATTTGAATCGAAACAATTTGGAGATCGTCGCACAAGGAAAATGGTTTCCAAATATCCGCGAGATATTTGGCATGGTGATCACATTCATCATGGCCGTTTTTGGTTGGATCTTTTTCCGTGCTCAAGACGTGGAACATGCCTGGAAGTTCATCACCGGAATTTTTACGAAGGATCTGTGGAAAGCACCAAATCTTCCAGAACTGGCAGATCTGACAATCTTCTTTATCCTATTCATGTTGGTGATCGAATGGTTAGGTCGTGAGTCGAAATATGCCTTGGAACACATTGATCGCATTCGCTTTGCACCGGCACGATGGGTGTTCTACATGGTTTTGATCGTTTGTATCATTGTCCTGTCAGGTAAAGAACAAGAATTTATTTACTTCCAATTCTAAGCCATGAAAAAGTTTCTGATACGATTTGCGCTATTTTGTGTTGTCTTTTTCGTTGTAGATAAGGCATTTATCCTTGTTCGTAACAAGTCGCCTGAATTGGAGGTGGACAAGCGCTTGGAAATGATTGTTACCGGTAAGATCAACGCCGATGTGTTGGTTTTCGGTTCTTCGCGTGGAGCTAGAAGCGTCATTGCGCAACAATTCATTGATTCCTTGGGCGTCTCTGCGTACAATTTGGCTTTCCCGGGTTCTGATATCACCTTCCACGAATTTGTGCTGGAGCAGGTTCTGAAAACACCCGGCAATAAACGCCCTAAGACAGCTATCCTTGTTGTTGACGACGGAGATGAATTGAAACCTTCTAAATCACTTAAATTTCGTTTAGATCGTATGTATCCGTTGGTGAAATACAAAGCCATTCGCGATAAGCTGGTAGAACGAAAAGAAAAGAAGCCGATCATCAATGAATTGTTGGTCATTCACCAGCTGAATAAATCGAACTTCTTATTTAAGCAACGTAAGTTTACTAAGAACGATTCAATCATGCCTTGTGGTTCGATGCCGATCGGTCACCAAAAGAAGACGTTTGATAAGATCTACGGACACGAACCTTACGTGTATTCACGTGAAGGTGAAATGATCCAAAAGATCCGAGCATTTCGCTCTTTTGTAGCTTTGTGCAAGAAGTACAACGTGCAGCTGATTGTTGCGTTACCGCCAAACTTCCGAAAAGTATCAACCGGATTTGAGCAGCGTATGCGTCAAATGTTGGATGGTTATGGAGTTGTTTGGAAGTATGATGAGAAAAATCCTGTTTACAGCAATCCGGATTATTTCTTTGACAATGCTCACTTGCAAACGAACGGTTCTCGAGTATACACGGCAGAGTTGGTGAGGTATTACGCCAAGCACAGACCGTAAGCGAATATGGGATATTAAAAAGGCTACTTCTGATCGGAGCAGCCTTTGTTTTTATAAGAAGATTTATTTCTTGTTGCCTGTTTTAGACTTATTCGAAACAGTAACGATCTTTTTCATGCTATACCATTGACATTCGTATTTCACAGACATCGTCACGGTATATTTACCCGGCTTTTGATAATAGTGTTTTTTCGTATTTGAGGTACCCGTTGTACCATCGCCAAAATCCCATTTTACAGGTAGTCCTTTCAACGATTTATTGGTAACAGTAACACTCAACCATTTTGATTTGGCATCGAAATCCATTTTGGGGATCTTTGTTGCTGGTTTGAGTTGCAGCGTATCCAAATTGTATTTTTGAATCGAGTTGCGTACGACACTCCAGGCAACTTTTTGAATTGCGGCGGCATTTTCAGCGTCTACCTTTTTAGGTGCTGCACCACCAAAAGGCGATTCTTTGTAAATAGAAGCGAAAAACGAGCAAGCAGCTACATAACTCCCGTAAGGATTTGGATGGAAAAGATCTGGCTCGTATAAGTTCAAATCTGGATATTGTTCGCGTACTTCTTTCCAAACCATTCCTACAGGTACAACAGGATAGCCTCCGCATGCCTGACTCATTTGCATGTATCCTGCTTCAATGCGATCGGCCATATCAATGAATGAATGATAGTCGGTAGTGTCCGATGTTCCGTTCTTATAACCCCAGGTCATGTAAAAATAGATCCGGGCGCACGGATTGTGTTGCTTCACACTATCGATCAGTATTTTGGCGTATGGAATTGTCTCGGTAGCGATTGTAAGTGAATCGTAACTGAGCTCACGACTCATGGCTTGGATAAACACATAATCCCAGCTGCGAGCCTTCATTTTTTTATAGGTATTCGGACGTTCGGTATGTCCTTTTAAGGTACTACCACTCACAGCAATCGTATCAGCAAATACGTCTTTGCCTTTTGAGTTCGCAAGGTTCTGATAGATCTTGCACAAGGCATTCATGTGGGTGAAGCTATTACCGATGAATAATACGTTCTCCGTTTGACTTACTACCTGTTTGCCGCTCAATAACAGGAGCATTGAGATCAAGAGCTTTTTCATGTTAATCTTTCTTGAAAAGCAGTGTGTTGCGCACTTTGAAATACATTCGTTCCAATGGTTCTATGTATTTGACCATTACAACGAAAAAACTGATGGCCGTTACAGATATGGCAATGGAAGCCCAAGGACCTAGATTTTCATCAAATGCATAGGGTTTTAAACCGAAACCAAAAACACCTCCATATAGAATGATCACGTGGACCACGTAGATGGGAAGTGTATTCTGTCCAACTTTGAGGAATAATTTGGCCTTCACATCAAAATACGAATCAACAAGCATTAAAAGACCAAGTAAAGTGATTACTTGTCCCAAACGGATGAAATGGGTTGCATTTAATTCCCATCTTCCTTCTGTTGTTAATCCTAAGGCTTCTGTCCAGGAATCTACTTCAGTCAATCCAGCTTGAATAAAAGAACTCATCAAAATTCCGCCAATAATAAATGAAGCTCCAAACCACCATTCGCGTGTTTTTTGTTCATAAACGCGGATCAGATTGCCCAGTGCGCCTCCCATCAACGTGTAACCGGCATAGCGTAAGAAACTGAAATCTGAATATCTACCGTAGAACATATTTTGAATGAAGGCAGGTGCCCCTTCCGGCCAGAAACGCTTTTGATCGGCCGTCATTTTACCCAAGGCAATCAGTTTTTCATCCCATTGAATATGCGCTTTCAGTTGTGAATAGAAATAAAAGATCACCAACGCTGCTATCAGGTAATACCAGTAAACAGCACCCCTTTTAAAGATGTTATATACTCCGTAAACAAGCAATAAAAACAGAATTCCAAATCCAATTGACTCCAATACGTGAAAAGCATAGAACCAATCAAAACTTGGCTGTGTTCCATAATACAATGCTTTGCCGATTGCCCAAAGATTCAATTGAATAAAATAACCCCAAAAAAGCAATGTTAAGACTCTGCGAAATCCTTTTTTTACACGAATATTGGTGAAGAATCCTCCAGCGCCCTTAGCAGTCAATAAATAGACGAAGATCAATCCGGTAACCGTGAAGAACAATGGCGAGGTCAAACCGTGAATGTTGTGCCAGATATCGTAAGCTAAATATTCTTGTTTGCGATAATCCCAACTCAAAGCTGCCCCAGTGAAATGCCCTTCCAACATCAAGATGATCGCGATCGAACGCGCCATATCAATGAACTTTAAACGGGGTGGTTTAGCTAACAATTCTGGGGTTGTGGACATGTTTCACAATTTAAGGAGCAAATATAGAAATTCTCCATGGCTTCCGATTTATTTTCCCTCGGAAAGCACCATTACACTGACAGGTTTCTCGTATCCTTCGACATACAATAAGAGTGGTGTGGAATAGATACCGGCTGGAATTCCTTTCATACAATTTACTTCAACGATTGTGGAACGCCCCGGAAGAATTTCGAAAGGAGTTACAACCTGATAAACGCTATCCGCCGAATATGCAGAAAGTACACGCAAAGCTTGTGTTGAATTGTTCGAAAGCGTTAGATTCTGAGAGGGGTGTGAGCCAATCGCTTGCTGGCCAAACACCAAAGAACGTGGCGACCAGTCCATCAGGAAGAACAAGCTGTCTGTATCGAGGTAACTCACACTTTGAATTTCAATTTTTCGTTCAATGGCTGCTGCACGGGAGAAAACGGAGTTTTTCAGGTCATTCGGGTTATCACTCGTGATCTGGTTTGCGGTGTACTCTCCAAAAGGCAATCCTACAACTTCCAATTTTCCACCATTCGCTGCAGTCCCGTCGAGATAAGGTGCGAAGGCGCCATTGTCGCAGACTTTTAAATGATTGATCAAGGATTGAATTCGGCGTTGCGTTAAGGCTACATTGTATTCGGTTCGGGCAAGTGGGGATGCAAAACCGCGAACAGAAACACGCACACGAATTCCTTTTTGAAGTTCTTCCAATAAGAGCGTTTTGAACAACTCCAGATCTCGGACACCTTTATCTACGTATTCCGTGAAAAAACTTTCAATATCCTCTTCCGCATCCGAAGCCTTTTCGCCGGAAAGTCCTTTGGAATATTCCTTTTTATATTCCGGGATCATTGCCGTGTAATCGGAATATGCATCCATGTAATTGACCTTGGTGGTCGTCTCACGAGAACGGGGGTCCGGAATGTCATTGTGGAAATACAAAGTTACCGGCAGGCGTTTGTTTAGATCGGCGAGTGTTTCCTTTTTCGTTTCCGGTTGAATAACCTTTGGAATGCTAAAAGCAAAGATATCGCTACAGCAAGTCGGATTTTTACTGTACAAGACACCCATTCTGTTACTACTCACAAAAGAACTATCCCCGAATTCGAAATAGTAGTTGTCATTTGCAGCACTATTGAAAGGCAGCCCTCCATTTTTCGGTGCTTCGAATCGTCCATCTTTTAATGTACTGAAGTGGATGTCCGTTCCTCCAAAACCATCCCACCAAGCCGATGCAAAATACAGTTTTCGCTCCTTTTCATCCCACCACGGGGTGATCTCATTATCCGGACTATTGACTGCAGAGATCGCTTTGATCTTACTGATCTGATTGCCTTCATTTTTCAGAACCGTGAAGTAAAGATCCATGCCGCCTTCACCGCCACTTTTGTCTGAGGACCAGATTAACCATTCTTCACCATCGATGAATGCAATGGTAGGAGTAGAGGTGTTGGTTCCGGGAACATTGATCTCCTCACTCATGAAGGTTGGCTCCGACCATTTGTTTCCGATGCGACGCAATACGGCAATGCGACAGGTATAGCGGTCGTCAACCGCATCACATACCGAATAGTAATACCGATTACCATCACGAGAAAAACTACCATTTCCAGTATGTTTCTTATCCAAATTTGCAGCCTTGAAGTCCACTTCTTTCAGTGTTGTGTCCAGCTCAATGGTGTATAATTTGGTGGTGTAAACCGGATCGTAGATTTCCTCTGCAGTTCCTATGGAATCAGCGCGTAAGGATGAAAAATAAAACTGTTTATCCCTCAGGGTATGTCCAAATTCTGCGTTGGGTGAATTCAACCCTTCCGGGAGTTTAACCGGTAATAATTCTAAGGTGTCTTTAATGGCGCTTTGAGCCCAAAGCGTCGATTCTAATTCGCGCTTAGCTTTCAGGTAGAGGTAGTCTTTTTTGTTTTTGGCATATTTCTTCTTGGCGCGTTTTAATAATTCAACGGCTACCTCATAGTGCCCTTGCTGTTTGGTCATCAGAGCCCATTGCAACAAGGAGGATGGATAAATTGCACATTCTTCTTTGTTGTATACTTTTTCGTAATAATAGGCTGCTTTTGGATAGTCCTTGTATGCGCGCAAGGTTTCGGCATATTTCCATAAGATCGCAACGCTATTGGAGTCTAATTCCAGTGCTTTCTGGTAGTAGTCCAAGGCATATACATAATCACCTTTCCGGTATTGCGCATCTGCAAACTCCAGGTATTTCCCCAATTCATTTTGTCCGTTCAAAACAAGTGGGAAGAAGATTACTGCGAAAATTTTTAAATGTAATCTGGACATACGCGGTGATAGATATTTCTTGGTTTGAAGCGAGTCAGAATGTACTCTGCGGAAAGTTCAAGTCCACCGCGAAGTCGACTGGCAGGAACCAGTTGGGAGATGTTTGTGTCATAACTTACAGCCACCGACCAGTTTTGAATAGAAGCGCCCAAGCGAACAATCACGGCATCTCGGGCACGGAACCAAATCCCGGCGTCAACAGCTCGATAGGTACCAAGCTTTTCGATTAAGGTATAGCGCAATTGTGAACCGATCAGAATCTCGCGGTATTTTCCCTGAAAATTCAAGCCCAAACCGGGAAGCAAGGTGAAGTCCTGATTGAGCGGTCGCTGATATTGCGCAAATAAACTCAAACGGCGATCACGTTTGTTTACTTGTCCATAGAATCCTTGATTCGGACGATTGATGTTGTGTAAGCTGATTCCAGCAGTAAGTTTTTCCTTTTTATCCATCAACCATTGATAGGTTGCTCCAACTCCTGTGTTGACATTCCACTTACTGTCATTGTTAAACGTTTCCTGTGTGGCTAATCCTGGATTGAAGGCGACACCGTCAAACTGCAAATCGAAATAGAAACTATTTAAATTAACTTGGCGGTAGTTGAACCCAACCTGTAAACCTGCGGAAATGAGATGAGAAGAATCCCCGGTTAACTTCAAATGCTTGGCAGCAGAGAACATACCCTCAATCGTTTGAAAGGTTCCATCTCCGACCTTGTCATGAAAGAACACAAATCCAAACCCCATTCCTTTTGGTTTCCAGCGGAAATCGGAGGAAACGGCGATGGTGGTAAAGGGTACGGTTACCGATCTCCATTGGTCCTTGTAATTGGCATTGAGGCGGATATCACCAACAAATAGTCCGGCATTACCCGGGTTTTGAAAAGTTGGCTGTCTGTTCAGATGCGAGAAATGGATGTCCTGGGCCATTGAAAACTGCACCACGATCATACCAAATACCAACAAAAGCAAACGCGCCATAACTATCAAAAATAAAAGAATTTTATATTTCCCGTTGCTTTCCTGAGTATTTCGGCAAAGTGACCTTTCCTAAGTCGGTTGATAGTGAGTATTGCCCGAGAAAAATTGTACATTTATGGCATGAGATCGATCGTTCTTCGAATTATGGGCGGACTGATGTGTGCGTTGGTATTGGTGAGCATGACTGCCTCAAGTAAGGGCTTTATGAAAAAAGAGCATCCAGACCTTATTGGTGAATATAGATGGGTTCTGACTATGCGCGATGGCAGGAAAGTGGATCACACAACCATAGAGGATGAGTTCACTATTCGGATCAATGCCAGAGATCAGTTATTATTCTTTCGAAATGGAAAGCGGATGCTCAAGTACATTTTCACTCCGGGAGAAGCACCCTTATTAGAAGGAAATAATTATGTGTTGTTCAGGGATGGAGCAGAACATTTTCCCTTGTTTTTCCGAAATGATACGGTTGCAGTGTTTGTATACCCGTATGAATTCGACGATAATTATTTTGTGAAAATCAAAAAGTAATCATGTCGCTTTTCACCCCAGATGTTTCGTTTTACACATCTTACCTGGATAGAGGCAAGTATCTATTGACCTATCGTTTGTCATTGCTATTCATGATCGTGTTTTTCGCACTTACATTGAATGGCTTTTTCTTTGATGTACAATCCAGCATATTTTATCTGCTTGTTTTTCTGGTTGCATCCGGAGGTTTCGTTTATTTATTGCGAACTAAAAAATACCAGCCGATCTATTGGGTGTATACCGTGGCTGCATCCATTTTAGACATGATTGCTTTGAATACACCGAGTCATGTGCCTCATTTTGCCGAATTCTGTTGGGTGTTTTCGATCATCATTTTTGCCTTCATTGGTTTAGGTAGAAAAGCCGTCATGTACTTCTTGGTATTTCTTGTAGCTGGAATTGGATATTTTGTCTTTTTCAATTCCAATGCAGAACTACAAAATGTGAAGCCGATGGGCATCTTTGGGCAGTTAGGGATGTGGCTGGAAATTCTTTTCGCGGTTTTCTCTGTAGTTTACTTACTGCACCAATATTCGTTGTTTCAGTCATATGGTGAAACGCAATTGCGCTTGGCTAATGATGAGTTGGCTTACCAGAACAAGATCATTCAACGCAAGAATAAAGAAAATTCCACCTTGTTGAAGGAGATTCATCACCGAGTAAAGAACAACCTTCAAATCGTGATTAGCTTATTGCGAATGCAGCGCGAAAAAGTGAATTCTACCGAAACGAAGCAAGATTTTACGGAGGCTATAAACCGGATTCACTCCATGTCTTTGATACATCAGCAATTGTACCATGAACGTGAGTTGTCGAATATCGAAGTTCGCAGTTATTTTGAAGAGCTGATTCAAAGTTTATTACGTTCATATTTGGGTGCAGATCGCAAAGTGAACGTGAATTGTGCTGTTTTTGTAAAAGAGTTAAGTTTAGAGACCATCGTTCCACTTGGTTTGCTAATGAATGAACTGATCACTAATTCCGTAAAGCATGCTTTTGTGGATCCGGACATGGTTTACGAATTGCATTTGGAGATCAAGGCGTTAGACTCAAACGGAATTATATTGACTTATTCGGATTCCGGAAATTGGACGCAAGATGCGATCTCTGATGTGAGTTTTGGTCAGGAACTGATCGAGGTATTAACAGAACAAATGAATGGCACGCTCACACGCACACAGAGCACATTTGAGTTATTCATCCCTGAATTAGCGGATTAGGCAGATCTGTTTCTGCATGAAATGAACGTAGGTGTAATCATTTGAATGGATTAATGGTGTGATTTGTTTCCTGAAAATGCGGCCTTTCTCAAGAAGGCGAATTTGTCCGTGTTGAATTGCTGTGTTTGGAATGCGAAAAAGTGGTTGAGTAGATTGAAGTTTATGTTTACCTCGCAAAACGACTCTGTGCTTCATTCGTGTAAATTCTTGTTTCTGCGGATCATAGCTTGTAATTACCTTCCCTTCATATGCGAACTGAAGTTTTGAGGTGTGTAACTTCATATCAGCTAACGGTTTGATAGAGGTTCCCTTGTTTGTCACGATTACCCCAATGACATCTCCTTTCTTTACAGTGGAACCAGACTTTAGATACTGGTGGAACTTGCCAATCTCTGGAGATTTTATAAAATAAGGTAACATTCTGATCTCAGCTAGAATGATTTCATTGATAGCAGAAACAACTCCTGTTGCTTCCAAATGTTTTATCTCCTCTTGATAGGAAAACTCTGGTGTCTGTGGCAGTAAGTTGTCGAGTTGGATAGATTTTCCATAGTCGCGCCACTTTTGTTCAACTTGTGATAAGATCAGCGGGAAATCGAGTGATTCGAGTTTTGATTTTAATGAACTCTTCTGTTCGCGTAAATGCAAATAGGCGTTTCTGTTTTCAATATGTGCAACAACAATTCCCTTTCCGACATAAGTGTTGCTGGCTATTGAATAGGATTCCAGAATTCCACTTTGTGGTGCACGTACTGGTATCGTGTCTAGTTTGGGAATGAATTCGAACTCAATTTTCAGTATTGCAGAAGTGATTTGATCACAGGGTGGGGTCTTTGAGCGCAGAACTGAAGGCCCTTCTTGACAGCCTGTCAGCAGTATGCATAGACTAACTATGAACCAACGTGCGTGAAAAAAGGAAGCTGTACTCATAACACCTATTACACTTGATCAATAATAAGGTTCAGCACGACAATTGTTTACGGTTTGGTTAAAAAGAGGTGAACTTGTTAATAACTTCGTTAACATTTAGGTTTAGATCGACAAAAACCGCTTACTTCATCCTCTATTTTTGTATTAACGATAACTATGCAGGCTTATGTTTGGATCCATCTTAAAGAAAAAATTGTCGG
>JBMLQF010000008.1:0-13408 GCA_049241705.1 Fluviicola sp.
ACGCGTATGGGTAAATGAGCGTAGTAATCGCATTGCTTTACAAGTAAAAGGAACGTTGAAAAATGTAGTGTTCGACAGCAAAGCACAGCTTTTAGCTAAGATCTCGGAGACTAAACCAGAGGCATGGTATATTGACCAGTATTACAATGGCCCAAAACACTACATCCAACGTAAACAAGCTTTGCAATTTGGATTGAAATCAAAAACTTCGGAAAGCGAAAAGTTGGTTTTGGACGCTTTAAACGATCCGTTCTGGGATATTCGTACAACTGCGGTAGAGCGCGTTGGAAGATTGAGTGCTGACAACAAAGCAAAAGCCATTGAGCAATTGAAGAAGATGGTTACATCCGATTCTGTTTCTTCCGTTCGCGCCAGCATTGTGAATGTCTTATCTACTTTATTAAGTGCTGCTGAAGTAACGCCAATTTTGGAGGAACGTATTCAGAATGACCGTTCATACAGCGTCGTGTCGAATGCTTTGAACAACTTGGCAAAGATCAATCCAGACAAGGCTATGGCTGCTGCGAAAAAATTAGAGGGAGAAAAATCCTCGCGCATGTTGGGTAGTATTGCCGCTTTATATGCAAAAACGGGTAAACCGGAGTCGTATGGATTCTATGTGACTGCGCTACAATCTGGATATATCCAAGGCTTTGACAAGATCGGTGCGTTGAATGCATTTACGTTCTACTTGTCGAAACAAGAAGTATCCATGCAACAACAAGCACTTGAAATTTATAAGCAAGAATTTGCATCTGGTGGCATGTACGTGAAAATGTTTGCTCCTCAATACGTGACTTATTTGAAGAATTCGTTGGGTGATCGCATTAGCAAATTACAAGACGAGGAAAATAAGGCAAAAGAAGCCGGAAATACGAACGCGGCGGATATAGCTCGCGGGAAACGCGCAGAAGCAGAAGCCTTGCAATTGGAATACGAAAAATTACTGAACAGTTTGAATGAATAAGATAAGGCCTCGGAAACGGGGCCTTTTTTTTAATGGCTGTTTTTGGTCGGTTCGGCAAAAATCAGTTTCAACGAGGTAAAAAGGCAATTTTACCTCGTTTTAAAACAACCTTTCGTTCGGAGATCGGTATTATTCGACTGATTTTGTGTACGTTGAGGAGAGTTCGTTTTTTGAATCCACATACGTGACGAGGTAAAATTGCCTTTTTACCTCGAAATTTTTTAGAAAAACGCCTTCACCTCCATACCGCCCGCATGGATTGCTGGAGTGGTAGGACTTTTACGCCCGTTGTATTGGATTGAAAGCTGTAAGTTCTTTGATAGCGTACGCTGGTATCCGAACGTCCAAACAAGGTTATCCCCGGGCTTCAATGCTTCGAGCAATTCAAAACCTAAAGGAGAGTTCGCATTTCCATCAAACTGAATACGAATGAAATTAACTTGCCCCTGCAAACTCCCTTTTGTCGCCTGATTGAATTTTGCCACTAACCCAAAATCCGTGATTCGTGCGTATTCCGTTCCAAACTCCGGCGCGTTCTGTTTGTAGGAGAATCGATTTTCAAACGACAAACGCAACGAGGTGTTCGGTTGATACACCAAAGCATTCTTATTGATCCAATAGGTCAAAGCATAATTCCTGCCTGTGGTGTAATCTACGAAGGACGTTTTAGTTCCTCGTTCGAAATTGGACTGAATCGTCCACTGCTTGCGGATATTGACCCGCGCATTAACATCGTGCGATTCGTTGAACCTCCCATCAAAGCCTGTTGCTAACTGAACTTTTGAAATAACGCGCTGGTAACTATACTCTGCCCCAAAAACGGTATTTGTACGGTTGAAGAATAAGGTATGCTTTTGATTGCTACTTGTACTTATCAAAGTGCTATCCTCCACCCTAGAAGCAAAGGGATTATATGCGGTCAACCCTTCCAATTCTGTAGTTTTACGTTGAATACGAAAACGGGATTGCGTTGAAAAACGCGCCAATACTCCTTTCCAACCTTTCGCACTCCCCCAAATACGTTCAGGACGTAGGTTCAAGGTTTGATTGTATTCATTGGAATAAGTCTTGGTGTATGCATTCGATGGTGTGAAAACACGGATATAACTAGCCTGATCCGCATAAGCGGCAATTTCAAATTCATTCAGGTCCTTAACCCCGTCACCGTTGTAATCAATCCAGGTATACACTCCTTGACCATCATTTACCTTGATGTAGATAAATTCCCGTTTTTGTTCCAAACCTGCACCTGCTTCGTAAAAGGTTGTCAAGTTCACGGCGTTCTTCCATAATCGAATCTCGTGGTCGATCCTACCGTTCGTTGTGTTCTCCGGTTTTTGTGGTAGTAATACCGAATCTTTCACTTCCAATTCACGGTAATTGGCAACAACCAACAAACGCTGATTTTTCCAACTTTTCTGCAACCATTCTAAGTTCCAGGTGCGCGCTTTTGCAACTTGCACCCACGTATTGGTATCTGTTTTCCCGTCAAATCGCTCACGGTAGCTTACCTTAAATTCTCCCTTTGATGTATCACCAATTGCCATGTATCCGGCTACGTCGAAGAATGAATAAGATCGGTTCGAAAATTGACCATTCTGCATGGAAAACTGATTCCATTCCTGATCATCTTTCACCCCCAAACGCAATTTCTTCCATTGCTTGGAGATATCAAATTTGTGACGGATAAAGGTATTTCCTTGCGCTGAATCCGAAGCCGTAAGTGCACTGGCGTCTCCCAGGATCATCCAACCATTTGCTTTGAAGTTACTTTGCAACAAGGCACGATAACCGTCAAAATCATTCCCGATCTTGAATTGTTGACCACTCAAGGTCCAGCCGCCAAATTGGCTGTGTCGGATTCCTGAACTAAATTGGGTTAATACTTGATTTCCGGTATAACCTTGTCCACGAGTATTCCAATCACGATCATATTCCACAGCTCGGTATTGTTCGATGGGCTTGAAGTGCGGATCTAAAACTTCCACTTCCGCTGCGTTGCGCCACAACCATTTTCGGATGCTGTCTTTTCCAAGCTTGCGCTCTTGATCCAATTTAACGTGTAAGGCATGTCCGAAATCATCAGTCCGGTCAAGGGTAGAAAAAGTGTTCAGATCCAATTTACTCCGAGCAAGCTCTACTTCCATTTTGATCCGCTCTGTAAAACGATAGCGCGCACCTAAACTGAAAAGTTGTTGTTGCTTTGGCGTAATGAGTACATTGACAGGAGCGTAGTCGCCCTGTGAGATTCCTGCAACAGGCGCGACCCATTTGTACACTCTACCCAAGGCATTGAATTGTTGGAAAACGTAATCGCCTTTACCCGGGCCCACATAGGTGAAATTCACTTTGTAGACAGCTAAATTGGGATCTACACTCGCAACGAGGACCGAATCATAACCCAAACTATCTATCATTCGGTACATGACCAAGTTCTCTGAGAATCCTGTAGAATCGATAACGACTGATCGCGCCAATTCCAATTGATCTCCAACTTGACTGAGCAATAGTTTTTGAGCATCCGTTAAGTTTTGTTGCAAAGGCTGATTTTTCGCATCTTGTTCTGAATATGCATTCACCCACCAATCCAATTTTTTGGAAGTACCCTCTGTTGCAAATTGAAACAAGGAACGCGCATAATTTTGATCGGAATACTGAAATTCAACAACGATACGTACGTCTTTGGTGATGAGATTTCGCGCTGTAAAGGTCAATTCTGATGTGTTGTAGTCTATCGTGTAATCGTATTCCTGACCACGAGTTAGCAATTTCCCATCGATGTAAACACGTTCAGTTCCGGATAGAACGATGATGAACGGTTCGTTCTCATTTCCGCGCAAACGATAGGGTCCCTGATTTCCTTCCACTCCTTGAATGATCTGCCTGTTGAATTTCCCTTTAGACAAGGCACCACTGACTTGACTTCGGATATGTCCCTGCTTATCTTTCTTCCAGTAATATTCTCCGGTCAAACCCTGTCCGCGTTTTTTATACGTTAAAAAATACCCCTCTGGTTTTGAGATCCAAAAATCACCCAAGGTCAACTTGAACTGATCATTAAACAACTGAATGAAAACTTGGTCGAACTCCTGTAATTTGTTCGTGTTCCCTTCGGGTTGTATGGGCAAATTATCGTCCGTAACAGATGCCAGCACCTGCAAATTAGGCGCTACATATCCTGAAAGTTCCAAGTTTAGTGAGGAATTCACACTCAGATCTTGTCTGTTACCGAAGGCTACACCTCTCGAGATCGATCCAGACTTCTTTAGCCCGCTAGCACCCATCAATTCAAAAGGATCACTCGTTGGTTGGATCATGAAATCTTCTCGTTCACCCTTATTGATGGTATAAATGGTAGAAGTGTCACGCAGGTAATAGTATCTTCCAAAATTTCCTCCCAGAACACGATAGTGCGCAACGATACTGTCACAAGGGTTCTTTAGGATAACTCGTGAACTCGCGTAATCTACTTGAAATTGATCGCTCGATAAGAGGCGGTTGCCACAATACAACTCAAGCGTTCCCGGAAAGATACTTAAACTATCCAGGATAAGGGTATCGTTTGGCTGCGCAAAAACTTTAAAGCGTGTGGTGGCTTGTTGGGCATGTAGAGACATCCCCAATAGCAAACCGATCAAGCCAAGCAAGTATTTGTGCATCACGCTAAAGTACTAACGTTTATGCGAAGTTGAAAGTATACATGTATACATAAAAAAATCCCTCTTTTGCAAGAGGGATTTTATGTGTATCGATAATTAAAACGGCACAATTATTAACGACTACACCTATTTCTATAGATCTAAAGTCTATCCTGAACACATTTAGGCAAGCTGAATTTAGTTCAGAATAGATTCCGTAATCTATCCTGAACACATTTCACATCCGTCCGGATCATCCAATGAACATGCAATTGCAGCTTGTTGCTCTTCAATAGTTGCTTGAGATGGCTCAGCTGTAACCGATTTGTCCAACGTAAACTTGATCGCGTCTGTAGCTGCTTTTGTACGCAAGTAGTACATTCCAGTCTTCAACCCTTTCTTCCATCCGTAGAAGTGCATAGAAGTCAATTTACCGAAGTTTGCATTCTCCATGAAAATGTTCAACGATTGTGATTGACAGATGTAAGCTCCACGATCCGCTGCTTGTTCGATGATCGCTTTTTGAGAGATCTCCCAAGCAGTTTTGTAAAGGTCTTTGATGTATGGTGGGATCTCAGTGATGTTCTGTACTGAACCATTCGATGCCATCAATTTCTGACGCATTTCTTTCGTCCACAAACCTTCTTTTACCAAGTCCTTCAACAAATGCTTATTCACGATGATGAACTCACCAGACAATACACGACGTGTGTAGATGTTTGATGTATATGGCTCGAAACATTCGTTATTTCCAAGGATCTGTGCAGTAGAAGCTGTTGGCATTGGAGCAAGCAACAAAGAGTTACGTACACCGTGTTGTTTTACTTCTTCTTTCAACACATCCCACTCCCAACGACTAGTAGGTGTTACTCCCCACATATCGTATTGGAAGATTCCTTGAGATACTGGTGAACCTTCGAAAGTTTCGTATGGTCCTTCAACCTTCGCTAAGTCTTTCGAAGCAGTCATTGCAGCGTAATAGATCGTTTCAAAGATCTCACGGTTCAATGCGCGTGCTTCTTCTGATTCAAATGGGAAACGCATCATGATGAATGCATCTGCCAAACCTTGAACTCCTAATCCGATTGGACGGTGACGCATGTTTGATTTACGTGCTTCCTCAACTGGGTAGTAGTTCCCGTCAATGATGCGGTTCAAGTTGATCGTAGCTTGGTAAGTTACTTCGAACAATTTATCGTGATCGAAAGCACCTTCTTCAGTTACGAATTTAGGCAAAGCCAATGAAGCCAAGTTACAAACCGCTACCTCATCCGGAGCAGTGTACTCCATGATCTCTGTACACAAGTTTGAAGACTTGATCGTACCCAAGTTCTTTTGGTTTGATTTGTTGTTCGCAGCATCTTTATACAACATGTAAGGTGTTCCTGTCTCGATTTGAGATTCTAGAATCTTGAACCACAAGTCTTGTGCTTTAACAGTCTTGCGACCTTTTCCTTCACGCTCGTACGCTGTGTACAATGCTTCGAATTCTGCTCCGTAAGTTTCAGACAAACCTGGACACTCATGCGGACACATCAAAGTCCAGTCTCCATTATCTTCTACACGTTGCATAAACAAATCCGGAATCCACAATGCGTAGAACAAGTCACGTGCACGTTGCTCTTCTTTACCGAAGTTCTTCTTCAAATCCAAGAAGTCGAATACATCAGCATGCCATGGCTCCATGTAGATAGCGAAAGATCCCTTGCGTTTTCCTCCACCTTGATCTACGTAGCGAGCTGTATCATTGAATACACGCAACATTGGTACAATACCATTTGATGTTCCGTTTGTTCCTTTAATATAAGATCCAGTAGCGCGGATATCGTGAATAGCCAACCCAATTCCACCAGCCGACTGAGAAATCTGAGCGCAAGATTTCAAGGTGTCGTAAATTCCACTGATACTATCTTCTTTCATTGTCAACAAGAAACAAGAAGACATTTGTGGTTTTGGTGTACCTGCATTGAACAAAGTTGGAGTTGCGTGCGTAAACCATCCTTCCGACATCAAGTTGTAGGTTTTGATAGCTTGCTCCAAATCATTCTTGTGAATACCCACTGCCACACGCATCAACATTTGTTGTGGACGTTCTGCGATCTCGCCGTTAATGCGCAACAAATAGCTACGTGTAAGGGTTTTGAATCCGAAGTAATCGTAACGGAAATCACGATCGTAAATGATGCTTGAATCCAACACCTCTTTGTTGTTTTGGATCACTTCATACACATCATCTGCGATCAATGAAGCACGTTCACCAGTCTTTGGATCAACATACTTGTAAAGATCTTCCATCACTTCAGAGAACGACTTCTTCGTTTCTTTATGCAAGTTAGAAACCGCAATGCGCGATGCCAACAAAGCATAATCTGGGTGATCAATTGTTTTTGCTGCTGCAACTTCAGCTGCTAGGTTATCTAGGTCGGTTGTCGAAACCCCGTCATAAATACCTTCGATGACCTTCATAGCCACCGCCTCCGGTGAAACCAATGGATCAAGGCCATAGCACATCTTGATGATGCGCGCGGTGATCTTGTCGAATTTCACCGCTTCTTTTCTTCCGTCTCTTTTAATAACGTACATAATGCGCTCTCCTGTTTTGGGTTGTTACTGGTATATCTTAAATTTATTCAATTAGAAATCTTCGTCCAAACTGAACGTTTGATTTTCTTTTCCTGCCATTACGCCGGCCTTTTGGTATTCAGCCACACGTTTTTCAAAGAAGTTCGTTTTACCTTGGATCGAGATCATATCCATAAAGTCAAATGGATTAGTCGCGTTGAACACCTTCTCATTTCCAAGTTCTACCAACAAACGGTCGGCAACGAACTCAATATATTGCTGCATTAATTCAGCATTCATACCAATTAACTTCACAGGAAGTGCATCGGTTACAAATTCTTTTTCAATTTCCACTGCGTCCAAGATGATCTGACGCACTTGCTCTTTCGGCAATTGATTCACTAAGTGGCGTGTATACAACAAACATGCGAAGTCACAGTGCAAACCTTCGTCACGTGAGATCAACTCATTGGAGAATGAAAGTCCTGGCATCAAACCACGCTTCTTCAACCAGAAGATCGAGCAGAAAGACCCAGAGAAAAAGATCCCTTCAACTGCAGCAAATGCAACAAGACGTTCTGCAAACGATCCGTTATCGATCCAACGCAAGGCCCATTCTGCCTTTTTACGTACGCAGTCGATCGTTTCCAATGCATTGAACAATCGATTTTTCTCAGCTGTATCTTTGATATAAGTATCAATCAACAACGAGTAAGTCTCTGAGTGGATGTTCTCAATAGCAACTTGGAATCCGTAAAAGAATTTCGCTTCTGTGTATTGTACCTCTGCCAGGAAATGCTCTGCCAAGTTCTCATTAACAATACCATCTGAAGCAGCGAAAAATGCAAGAACGTGTTTAATAAAATGGCGCTCGTCCTCGTTCAATTTCGTGTCCCAGTCAATCAAATCCGGCGAAAGATCTATCTCCTCTGCTGTCCAAAAACTAGCTTCTGCCTTTTTATAAAAAGACCAGATGTCTTCGTGCTGGATCGGGAACAAAACAAAGCGATTACTGTTCTCCGCCAAAATTGGTTCTACTTGTGCCATTTCTCTTCTTTTCTTTATATCAATATTGTTCAGTCTAAGGAAAATTGCTTTTCCAAAGTCAACAGAATCTTTCTAAAAATTCATTTCTTTCCACTAAACGGTAAGTAGTGAATCCGAGCGTGATCATTTTCCCGTTAGAGGCATACAAAAATTGTCAAAATTCCTTCCCCCTGCAATTAAAGAAATCCACAATCCATTCAGGTTTTCAACACTCGAAATCGGAAACCCTTTGTAGTGAACACTTAGCGAGTTTTTCAACATACTTTCTAAAGATATTCACAGGTTAAACCAATTCATTTGTCGATAAAAAACCTCAATTTGTCCATCTCCTTGTCACAGAACGATTTCACTCAATTTTCACTGAAAGTTACCCACTTTTTACGCTTGTTTATTTCCATTTTTTTTCTGACTATTAACAGTTGATTGTGAATAGCATGAAAAGACCTGAAAAATCGCTGTTTCAAGGAATTACTCTCCTGAATTTTAACAAATTAAGCAAGGATCTGTTGCATGTTTTGTACCCGCATCACTGCCTGATCTGCCAAATGGAGATTCCGCAGACAAAACATTCGGTTTGTCCTCTCTGTGAACACGAACTCCACTACACCCATTTTGAAGCTTTTCAAGAACCAAGCCCGCTTGATAAATTGTTCTGGGGAAGGATCCAGCTCGAGAGAACCTATGCATTGCTTTTCTTTAGCGAGTCGAATGCAACTCGAACTATTCTACATCAACTTAAATACAAAGACCGAAAGGACCTAGCTATTTATTTCGGTAAGCAACTCGGACAGCGAATCAAAGACGATCCGGCATTTGACAAATTAGATGCATTAGTACCTGTGCCTCTTCACCCGAAAAAGGAATTTATCCGCGGATACAACCAAGCCGAAGAATTAGCTAAAGGCATCCAAGAAGTGATGCAGGTGCCCATCGATATGCAATTGATCAATCGCGCTATTTTTACAGAAAGTCAAACCAAAAAGGATCGGTTGAGTCGTTGGGAAAACATGCAGGAAAAATTCCGGAGCAAACAGACCCAGCAAAATTACCATCACATTGCGATCATTGATGATGTGATCACAACTGGATCAACCATCGAAACTTGCTACCGAACCATCCGCGACGTGTTACCAGATGTGAAGATCTCTGTCATCTCACTCGCTTTTGCGCATTAAAAACCCCGACCTGAGCCGGGGTCTAAGGGGTATTACATTATTATGTTACACCAACACCCCTAAACTTTTAACAATTCCATTGCAAAAATATAAGGTCTAAGACCTCACTCGTCCGAAACACGCATTTATTCGCATATTTTTGATCTCCGGTGAAATTCCTCACGAATCACAGGCAAATCGAACGTTCTGTAGGATCATTCCTTACTTTTGTGTAAAAATCACAGGTATGCGCGTACTCATTGTCGGAGCAGGATTGGCAGGTAGCAGTTTGACCCAACATTTACTAGATAAAGGTGTTGAGGTAACACTTCTCGACAAAGGGAATAATGTTTCTTCGGCAGTTGCGGGCGGAATCTTGAATCCTCTGGTTTTTCGTAGAATGACATTGAGCTGGCGCATTCACGAACTCTTGCCTTTTGCATACGATTTCTATCAACAACAAGAAGAACGCATGGGCGGAAAGTTCCTCCATCTGGTACCCATCCGTCGTTTCTTTGCCAGCGAGCAAGAACGCGGCTTTTGGCTCAAAAAACAGGACGATCCGCAGTACGCATCATTCATGCAGCTTCAATCAGAATCAGATGCGAACTTCCCGGATGTGAACAACACTTTCGGTACCGGGGTAGTTTTGCAAAGCGGCTACGTAGAGGCAGCAAAGTATGTTGAACTCACCCAATCCTATTATCAAAACGCTGGGATTCTCAGAAAAGAAAGCATGGATTACGCGCAATTGGACCCCAGACTTGCCAGCTACAAAGGCGTGACTTATGATTACATAGTTTTCGCAGAAGGAAAGGATGGGAAATACAATCCCTGGTTCGGAGAACTGCCTTTGCAACAGACGAAGGGAGAAGTGTTGACGGTGAAAATTCCTGAACTTCCCCAAACAGAATCCCGCAATCGCAAGTGCTTCATGATGCCAATCGGAAATGGGTGTTTTCGTGTTGGTTCAACTTACGGATGGAACACAGATAACACGACAATTACGGAAGAAGGGAAACAAACGATCCTGGAAAATATGCGTACAGTTAATCACTTACCGTTTGAACTTGTGGACCAAGTTGCCGGGGTTAGACCAACAGTGATCGATCGCAGACCTTTATTGGGTAAACATCGGGAATTCCCCCGCTTAGTGATCGCAAACGGCTTGGGAACAAAGGGCTACATTCTCGCCCCACTGATCATGAAAGAGCTGGCAGATCATTTGGTTGAACAAACCGAATTGCATCCGGAAACCAACATTAATCGTTTTGACAAAAACTAACACGTCAAACGATGCAAAGGCTTGGAAAAAGATTAATTTTGCAGAAACAATTTAAATAATAAACATATGTACCCACCAGAACTCGTACAACCAATGAAGGAAGACCTTACAAGTGTGGGCTTTCAACAATTACTTACAGCAGCAGAAGTTGACAATACGATTCCTAACAGCAAAGGTGTTGCCTTGGTTGTCGTGAATTCCGTATGCGGTTGTGCTGCAGGAAATTTGCGTCCTGGCGTGAAATTATCGTTGAACTACGATAAGAAACCAGACCATTTATTAACTGTGTTCGCAGGAGTTGACACGGAAGCTACGCAACAAGCGCGTAACTACTTCTTGCCGTTCCCTCCTTCTTCACCATCAGTTGCCGTTTTCAAAGATGGTAAATTGGTGCACTTTCTAGAGCGTCACAACATTGAAGGTGTAAGCGCAGCATTAATCGCAGAAAATTTACAGGCGGCTTACGACGAATTCTGTTAAAAACGCCTTTATGACGTCAGACTGAAGACCAAAGACAAATTTGTCTCTGGTCTTTTGTCTTTGGTCTCATAGCGAAGCGATATCAAGATGATAATAGACACCCACACACATCTCTATTCCGAGCAATTTCAGGAGGATCGCTCTACCATGATCCAACGCGCCATTGCCGCTGGAGTGGAACGCATGTATTTACCAAACATCGACCTAGAATCAATTGAGGGTATGCACGCTTTGGAACAGGAGTTCCCGGAAAATTGCTTCGCGATGATGGGTTTGCACCCGTGTTCCGTAGATGAAAATTGGGAATCCGTGCTCGAAATTATCAAACAACACGCCTATTCCCGAAAATATGCAGCAATCGGTGAGATCGGTATTGATCTTTATTGGGACAGAACGCATGTGGAGGCGCAAAAAGAAGCCTTCAGGCAGCAAATTCGCTGGGCAAAAGAACTCCAGCTCCCGATTGTGATTCATGCACGGGACTCTTTTTCGGAGATCTATGAAGTGCTCGATCAAGAAAATGATGAGCAATTAAGTGGAATCTTTCATTGCTTCACAGGTACCGCTGAAGATGTAGAAAAGGTTAAAAGCTACGGTGGATTCTATTTTGGCATTGGCGGTGTGATCACTTACAAGAAATCAGAATTACCAGAAGTGTTACCGTTAATTCCCCTCGATCGCCTCTTATTGGAAACGGATGCTCCTTATTTGCCACCAGTTCCCTACCGTGGAAAACGTAACGAAAGCGCCTATTTGGTGCACACCGCCGAGAAAATTGCCGAAATACTAGGTCTTCCGTTAAGCGAGATCGAACGAATCACGACCGAGAATGCCATGCGGCTTTTCCAATAAGCACGACTCGGGATTTGACATCGCATCTTTCTGGTTATCTTTGCCAAAACTTCGGTATGCAACAGGCGCGCGTCAAATTGATCTACACCGGTGGAACCATCGGGATGGTAAAAGATCCGGTTACCGGTTCACTCACGGCTTTCGACTTTGGGGATGTTTACAAACACATTCCTGAGCTAGCGCGCTTACAAGTAGAACTGACTACGCACGCTTTTCCGAAACCGATAGATTCTTCAGAAATGCATCCGGGCTGGTGGAAAGCGATTGCTGAATTGATCTACAACGATTACCATCACTACGACGGCTTCGTTATTCTGCATGGATCCGATACCATGGCATTTACGGCTTCCGCCCTGAGCTTTATGCTTCAAGGTTTGGAAAAACCAGTGATCCTGACAGGTTCGCAATTGCCTATTGGAACCATTCGCACTGACGGAAAAGAAAACCTCATCACAGCAATCGAAGTGGCTGCCGCAAAAAAAGCAGATGGCTCGGCCATGATCCAAGAAGTGGCCATCTATTTTGAATATTCACTTTACCGAGGCAATCGCACTTCAAAGGTCTCCGCCTCCAGTTTTGAAGCCTTCCGATCACCAAACTTACGTCCACTTGCCGTGGCTGGAGTGCATATTGATTATGCTGCCAATCAGCTAATCGGAAAAGGGCCATTACAGCTATTCACCGATTTTGATCCATCTGTAGCTCTGATCAAATTGTTTCCCGGATTGAACTGGGACCTGTATGCTTCTCTTTTTGACCCAAGTAAAGTGAAAGCCATAGTACTGGAAACATACGGATCCGGAAATGCACCTTCGGATGAAAAATTCCACGACTTGCTATTATCTTATCTGGAATCAGGTGGAACAGTGCTGAATATAACGCAATGTTCAACCGGTCGCGTAGAACAAGGAAAATACGAGACGAGTTCGTTTTTTGAAAAACATGGCGTAATCAGCGGTCACGATATGACCACAGAAGCTGCCGTAACCAAATTAATGTACGCCTTGGGTAAATTTTCAGAAGACCACAAAGCCGTTCGCAGCTGCATGCAAACGGCACTGTGCGGTGAGATGTCTGTCTAATCAAATAGTAATTCGGAGTCCGAAATGTTGTGACAATCCCGGACTTACTAAGGATACTGAAGACATGGTTTGAAAAGACAAACTTGGTCTCAGCTCATAAACCAAATGCACCTGCTGCCATAGTGGACGTTTCTTTCCAACGCGAAAATCAATACCTAGCGGCAAGTAAAGGGTACTTGAAAGTCCTGTATTCATGCGATAACTCCGTTGTTCCACTTGTACATCCATCGTGTTCGATAAACCGCTTTCGCTGAAAATTTCCATTCGGGTCAATTGAATTTGCTGATTAAATAACAAACCGGCCTGCAAACCGATACCGCCATAAAATGACCAACGACGCG
>JBMLQF010000009.1:0-4089 GCA_049241705.1 Fluviicola sp.
GTTTGGCATCCGCAAGAAGGTGTTTTCAACGGACATTTTCAACCGCGCGAAGCACAAAAGATTAACCGTATCGGTCAATTGCGTCAAGGTGTATTGAAAGTGATTGAAGATGAGAAATATTCACCCGATGTAGCTCGCAAATACGTTGTGGCAGATATGATCACCGGTTTTGGTGTCGCGAAATCTGTAGCACATTACTACAATATTTGGGGCGGTAGCGTTGCTGGAAAGCGCGTGATCGTTCAAGGATGGGGTAACGTGGGTTCGGCTGGAGCATATTATCTGGCTCAAGCGGGAGCGAAAGTAATAGGGATCATCGACCGCGTTGGAGGTTTGATCAACGAAAATGGCTTTACTTTAGAGGAAATCCGTCATTTATTCTTGTCGAAAAACGGGAATGAATTGGCTGCTCCGAACATGTTGTCATTCGATGAAGTGAATGCAAAGATCTGGGATCTGAATGCAGAAGTATTCATTCCTTGTGCAGCATCTCGCTTGATCACACAAGAACAAGTTGAGCGCATGATCAAAGGTGGTATGGAAGTGATCGCTGCCGGAGCAAACGTACCTTTCGCAGATAAAGAGATCTTCTTCGGCCCGATCGCTGATTACGCGGATAACAAATTGTCTATCATTCCGGATTTCATTTCGAACTGTGGTATGGCACGTGTATTTGCCTATTTGATGAGCAACGACTTGAAAAACTTGTCGGATGAAGGAATCTTCGAAGACACTTCTGCGATCATCCGCGATGCCTTGGCGAAAGCGCACGCTAAGAACCCAGGAAAAACAGGCATTGCGAAATCAGCATTTGAGATCGCATTGAACCAACTCGTATAAGATGATCAAACGCTCCACGAAATTATTCAAGGAGTTTTTCGAAAGTGAAAAATCAGGCGGTCTAATATTGATCGCCTGTACTATTTTATCCCTACTTCTGGCTAACGCGTCTTTTGGCGAGTCTTACCTGCATCTTTGGGAAAGTGAGATTGGAGGTATGTCGCTGGAACTGTGGATCAACGACGCTTTAATGGCCGTTTTCTTTCTCTTGATCGGCATCGAATTAAAACGCGAATTCCAAAGCGGGGAATTGAATAGTTGGCAAAAAGCTACGCTCCCAGCATTTAGTGCCTTAGGAGGCATGTTAGTTCCTGCGGGAATTTACTTGATCATCAATTGGGGGCACGACTCCGTGAATGGATTCGGCATTCCTATGGCAACGGATATAGCCTTTGCCTTGGGCGCATTGTCCTTGTTGGGAGATCGCATCCCGCTTTCACTAAAAGTATTTCTAACGGCTCTTGCGGTGATCGACGACCTCGGCGCTATCTTAGTGATCGCCATTTTTTATTCCAAAGGCATCATTGTATTGAATTTGCTGGCAGCCATTGGTATTTTCCTAAGCTTGTTAGCGCTCAACAAACTAAAGATCAATTCATTTTGGATCTTCCTTCCAGCCGGTATACTGATGTGGTATTTCATGCACCATTCGGGTGTACACGCCACGATCACCGGTGTACTTTTAGCCTTTGCTATTCCTTCTAGTTCGGATAAAAAAGGTTTCAACCCTTCTGATTATCTACAAAGTAAATTACACTATCCCGTTCCTTATGTGATCCTGCCCTTATTTGCGCTTGCGAACACTGCCATTGTTTTAAAAGGTTCTTGGGACGAATTGCTGATGCAAGCCACCAGCTTGGGAATCCTTGCCGGACTCGTTCTTGGAAAAGCTTTCGGGATCTTCTTCTTTTCTTGGCTTTCCATCAAAACCAAACTTTCATCAAAACCTTCCGGCGTCAGTTGGGGACAGTTATTTGGAGTCGGGATTTTAGGAGGAATTGGATTTACCATGTCCATTTTCGTTACCCTCTTAGCATTTGAAGACTCCGCGCACATCAATGCCGCCAAGTTTAGCATCTTGATTGCCTCCACGGCAGCAGGAATTATCGGTATTCTCTGGTTGAAAAGCGTCTTTCGCAAAAAAGCGTAACCAAAATCCCATATCTGATTTTAAAGACAAGACCATTTACACAAATCGGTGTGAATATCTATTCCGAACTTCTAGAATCTACGCACAAGCGTCCTTTAATTTTGTTAGTTGCAATTAAACCGTAGATGTGATGAAAAAGACGAAGTATTATATCATTTTCTTAATGGCTGTTCCCTGCATGATGTGGGCTCAAGCTCAAGACGCAGGAGTTCAGGTAGGCGATAAACCGGCACCGGGCGAAAAGATCAGTGCACTTGAGTTCGTAATGCAAGGGGGACCATTCATGATCCCTATCGTTTTGTTATTGTTTTACACAGTATACGTTGGAATTGAGCGCTACCGCTACATCAAGCGCATGTCTGCATTCAACACGAATTTGCTGACTGAGATCAAAATGCACGTTGATAAAGGAAATGTACACGATGCCTTGGCGGCAACACAACGTGATAATTCTGCTTACGGATTGGTACTTTCTGAAGGAATGAAGGTGGCTGAACGTCCAATCGGCGAGATCGAAAACAACATGGAAAAAGTGGTGAACATCGAGATCGGTAAAATGGAAAAAAGCTTGGGTAACCTAGGATTGATCGCAGGTATCGCGCCAACTTTCGGATTCATCGGTACGATTGCCGGGGTAATCAAGATCTTCTACAACATCTCTATTTCTGAGAACGTAAGTATCGGTAACATTTCCGGTGGTTTGTACGAGAAAATGATCTCTTCCGGAGCTGGTTTGATCGTGGGTATCATCGCTTACTCATGCTACCACTTGTTGAACACCATGATCGACAACTTCGCGTTGCGTATCCAAACGGTGAACTTGAATTTCGTTAACATCATTCGTCCGTCAAAATGGCAATAAAAAGAAGACGCCGCTTTCATGCAGGAGTGGAGACCTCTTCCATGAGCGACATCATGTTCTTTTTGCTTTTGTTCTTCCTTATCATTTCGACATTAGCGAATCCGAATGTGATCAAAGTACCGCTTCCAGAAGCGAACAATACGGATAATACCACGTCATCTCACGTGACTTTGACTGTAACGTCTGATAAAAAATACTTTATAGACAAAGAGGAGGTAGCTCCTGACATGATCGAAAAACGCCTGGTAGAAATCACAAAAGAGCGTGGAGATGAAACCGTAGTGGTACGTCCTGCGTATGATTTAGATGTACAGGTCTTAATCGACGTGTTACAAATGGGTGTTAAGAACCAACTCAAATTGGTAATCGCTACCAAGGCGGGTTAAAAATAAACGTGGGATGGACTTCCAATTAACCGACTTTAACCTCTACAAAAGGTTAAGTAAAAAAGACAAGCAAGTTGCTGGAATTGTTGCAGGATCCTTTGTGATCGTTGCGGCTACGCTGTTGTATATCCTTGGATTTACCATTCCTACTCCCCCACTTCCAAATCAGTTGTTGTACAAGGACATGGAAATGGAAATTTTGGTTCCCTTAGAAGCCATGCCCATGGAAGTTGGTCCTGGCGGTGGAGGTTCCGGAACACCCACAAAAGCTCAAATGAGTCAGGAGAACCCTCCACAAATGGAGCAAGTCTTGACACAGCAAGGAGGAAGTATCAAACACCCGAGTGGTGGTTCGAACCATACAAACACCACCAAACCAAACAATAACCCGCCAACAACGCAAAACCAATCTAATAACCCGTTTGGAACCGGTGGTTCTGGCGGTGGCGATGGTCGCGGAAATGGCACCGGAGTTGGTAACGATAACGGCCCAGGATCAGGCCCAGGAAGCGGTCCCGGTTCAGGCGGCGGTTCTCCAAAACGCGTGCGTATTTCTGATCCGGTAGTTCACGACATTAATTCAGATGAAAGCGGAAGTATTTTGGTGGAAGTTGTGGTTGATGCTGCTGGTAAAATTGTAGGTTCACCGAAAGCCAACAGGGCTAAAACAACGATCACGAACGAAGCCATTATTCGTACTGTTCTGGATCGTGTGAAGGCGCAAGTGCGTTTCAATGCTGTTCCTGGTGCCGCAAATGTGAAATTGGCATTTACGGTTAAGATCACGCCAAACTAACACATTTTAACGTCTAGTCTGCACCTGTTTGCGTAGTTTTGCATACTGACAATTC
>JBMLQF010000010.1:0-9958 GCA_049241705.1 Fluviicola sp.
TGATCGCTAATGCAACCCGATGTTTTGTCAATGATTCCGGACCCTTACACATTGCTTCCGCAATGAACACGCCTACAACCGCATTTTTCTGTGCCACAATACCTGATTTTGGATTTGGTCCTTTGGCAGACGACAGTGAAATCAAAGAAGTTCAAGAAAATTTAGATTGCCGTCCGTGCGGACTACACGGTGGAAAATCTTGTCCCAAAGGTCACTTCAAGTGCGGTAATATCGACGTTCGTATCCCAAACTAACTCTTCTTTTTTCGTTTCAGACGTCCTGCATCCAAAAAGAATAGCGCTTTTATGGAAAAAGAGTTCAATTGAGGTTGGTCAAACAAGTCCTCAAAGGTTCTGAAATAGTTGTAATCTAAACTATTCTTTTGGGCATAGATGTTATATTTCCAAAGAAAGAACAATTCACTTCCTGGATACATAACCCAACGAAAACTCAAGTCGACCGTAAACGCGTTGAACGAAGTGTTATGTATGGCCTGACCCAATGCATCCAAACCCGTATAATTGGTGAATAAACGATCTCCATTCTCTTGAAGGGCTGTAAACCCATCGTATTTTACTTCTTGCCAGTAATGGTTCAATTTTAATACCATCCCCATGCGGTTTGTAAACGTATAATCTGCCGAAATCGAGTTGTTTACGATCCAACGATCTCTCGTTCCAATGGTGATCTGATCAGTGTAAAGCGTTTCTGTAACACGCACAAAACCATAGTTTTTAGCAAACTTGGTTATCCCAGTTGTTAATACAACGAATAACTTATTTGAAAAACGGAATCGTGGCGATACCTCCCCTTCAATTGTAAACATTCCTCTTTCCGCATAAAACCGATTATACAATGAAAAATCCAATGCATATTTTTTGGAATAGTCACTCGAGTAAAAACCGCCAAACTGAATACTTCTTGGAAAAATTACTGGCACTCCTTCGGCTCTGGATTCAAAATAATCGTATTCAGGTAATGGCCACATATTTAGGTCGACTCCAGCTGTCAAGAAATTGCGAAAAGTAGCATTGGCAGAAGCGGTTACACTCCAATAGTTAAATCGAGAAGGTGCATAAAGGTATTCCATACTCGTATTTGCACTTATAGTCCTCCTAAGCATGTTTCTCCATGGTTTATAGCCCACCAATCGAACTCTTCCAAAAACTCCTCTATAATTGTTGCGCGCTAAGAAACCAAGTTCATTCGGATCGTAGCTATTAGTACATTCATAATAATCAATATTATACGTGAGATCTCCTTGTACCTTTCCAAACGATAAAAAGGCCGCATGACCATTCCTAACTACTCCTGACAACTGGTTACTTGAAAACTGTGAGTTTCCCACCAAATTATACATCCGATCTTTGCTGAATAAAGACAACTGAGTATGCGTGACGTTGTTCAATGCTTTTACCTCTGGCCTGAATACTTGGGTGTTTACTAACGATAAATTCCCATTGTTTCTAAGATTCTGACTAAATACAAGCACATTGTAATTTGAAAACGGGTGTGCTAAAGCTGCACGTTCAACCCCTAAAGAATCTCGAAATCTCACCTCTGCACGCTGCTCGATCGCATTGAACACGCCAATCCCCAATCCTTTTTTTGTTCTTCCCGAAACCTTCATGGCATTGATCAACTGCGCTTGTGAAGGAGCACTCAAAACCTCGTTTCCAGTTGATTGCAAGGAATCAACCACATAAGCACCTTTGTAAGTACGATCTCCAATTCGTCTGGTATAGAAAACATCCCCCAAACCAAAGAGGTCCATTCCTTCCAAGAAAAAAGGTCTGTTTTCGTTATAGCGGACTTCAAAAGGACTTAGATTTAGGATCAATCGATCTGAAACAGCCTGTCCAAAATCGGGAACTAAGGTGGCATCCAATGTAAACGATTCAGATAAACCATACTTGAGATCCATTCCAAAACGCGGCCTGAATCGCCACTCCTGTTTGCCGTTCTGTTCGTTGTAAAAATTCTCTACGTAACCTGTAGTGTATGGAGACAAGGATAAACGCAGCGGGCTTTTGATATTCTCGATTCCAACAACATTTCCACTTTGTGTTAACTCACCAAACACCTGCGGTTTTACTTCATTCCAAAATGAATTTTGTCTTCTGCGTCGCACCTGTCGTTTAAAATTGATCTTCCATTCTTGCACCGGGATTTCAGGGAATCTTAACTGCGTGAAAGGAATGCGCATTTCCAAACTCCAACCGCTTTTTGTGAGAACCGCCTTACTTTTCCAAACCGCATTCCAGGTTATATCCATGGAATTTTGACCAAGAATAGCGTCTAATTCCACTCCGGCCGCAGTGGTGTAGAAACCAAATCCATTTTGCCCTGCTCCATAAGGGTCTATCAAGACTCCAAACCAATCAGCATTTCCAAAATCATCTCGCTGCGAAAGTACCGCCAGAACAGAGTCTGGATTTGGGTCATGCAGCGTTACACCAAAATAAATGGCATCAGAACCGTATACAATGCGAACTTCCGTTTTAAATGGCGTTAGCTCCCCAACAGTTGGAAAATTAGTACGGAAGGAATCTGCTACTTCTGCCTGCGCCCAAAAAGGTTCATTTAAATAGCCATCTAAGCTCACTTCTTGATCAATACGCAATGCACGAATCTCGCGCTGCCCCCACATGTTGGAACAAGTAAAGATCACTATGATCAAAAGGCTTAAGCGCAGATTTATTTTCACGGCGCAAAAATCGGTAATTTCAATTGGATAGCGTAATACGAATTCACGAATTAACAGATTTCGTTTTTAAACGGTAAAAATGTCCTTTCAAAAGCTTTCATCCACAATTTTAAACTCGACTTTCTAACAAACCAAACCGGATTTTGTTGTTTGAGGCACAAAATTGAAACGCTGTGTAAAATTGGGCCCTTTTAACCATTGATGACTACCACCATTCGTTTGTAGAAATCCCTGTTGTAGCAATACATCCTTGTTACCATCACCATCCACATCAAAGATTTGTGGGGCATTACAAAAAGGAAGGTTCTGACTAGTAGGCATGAGAACGGTTTCTGTCCAATCGGCACTTACCTGAGGTGTATTCAATGTAAACATTCGAAGAGCACCTTTAGCTTGCCATGGCGAACCCGCATTTCCTTCTTCCATGAGCGTAGAAAGCGTAATCTCTTTTTTGCCGTCATTATTCATATCAGAAACATCAATAAATCCAGCTGACATCTGATTGTCCTTTACCAAATAAGTATTCCAATTCAGTGCCGGAAGTGTCTGGGAGAAGCCCAATACAGGGAGAAGAATCAAGACCGAAGTCCAAGTTTTAATCAAAGTAGAGTAGTTTTTCGAAGCGCTAAATTGAAGATAATTGAAAATTCCCGATCAATCATTTCGATAAAATAACCTATGAATTGAAAAATGTGAAATCTCTAAAAATTAGTCGCTGGCAAGAAATCCGCTCGGTAAAGATACATGAAATCGAATTGCAGACGCATTCGCAACTTGGTCATTTCAAAACCAACTGAACAGGCTTCAAGTCACCATTCGGATACGTTAGTCGCTGAACAGCTAAAGCCTGCCATTCTTGAGACTCACTTTCTTGAGGCAAACCCGAAGTTCTGTAAAAATAAGTCTGTTCATTGAGAGACACTTTCCATCCGTATTTCACCCGATGACACTGTATCTTTTCCTTTCCCCATTTTACGGAAAGATGGTCCTGGTTCAAAGGGATCAATCGTTCCTTTACACCTGCATATTTCAAATAATCTTGAGTTTCTCTGGGAATCGTCAACATCTCCTCTTGTTCCGGCTGGAAGATTACAAGGGCCTGATTTTCAATACGACAAATCAATTGAAATTGCTTCGAAACGGGAACGATCAATTCACGCTGCTCAAAAAAGAAAAATCGGTCAACACTGATCCAGATCAAACAAGAAAAAACGAGTCCGGTGCCGAGTAAAACGTGTTGTTTTCTCTTGGCGAAATAAAAAAGCAGACTCAAGGCCAACAAGGAAATACACAATTGCAAAAGCGAAACATGGAACCCGCCGGAAACTGATCCAGGAAGACTTTCTACCCAAGTAACCCAAGTGACTAAAGCCGTGATAGAAATCGCAAACAAAAAAGCTACGAACCCATTCAGCAATGGAATCCAGGATGTCAATAAAAAAATGATCCCTGCCACGAGTACAAAAAAACCAAAGACCATGACTCCAATATTGGCCAATGCGAAGTAATTCGGGAATTGATAAAACCAGAATAGTGTTAACGGTGTTGTGGTGATCGTTGCCGCAAGGCCCACAGCTGTCCCTTCCCACCCCATATGTAACCATTTGTTCTTAATTCGGACTAAAGGTGAGATCTCCGGATACAAAAAGATCAAACCAAACATGGCCGCATAGGTGAGTTGAAAACCAATATCGAATAGCACATACGGATCAATAAAAAACAAAACAATTGCTGATAAGAACAAACTGTTTACGCTATGCTGTTGCCGATAGAATAACTGACCGAAAGCCAGAATACTGAACATGATCACAGCGCGCATCACAGAAGGTGAAGCTCCTGAAAGTGCACCGTAGATCCAAATCAACGCAATGGACCAAAGTAAGGCCGAGCGTTTTGAAAACCATTTAGGGAACATGGAGAAAATGGCATTGAAGAGCAAAAGGAACATCCCGATATGCATTCCGGAAACCGCCAAAACATGCATGGAACCGGTGTTTGAAAAAACACGAACAATTTCTTGATCCAGATCCGATTTATCACCCAAGATCAAGGCTTTCGCAACTCCTAAGAAAACACCATCCAAATGTGCTTCCATCGATTTAGATAAATATGTTCGCCAGCGCTCAAAGAATCCGGATACGGTGTAATTGTAACCCAAGTCAACTCGCTGGTCGGAACGCAAGAAAACCGATCCTGAAACGCCTTTGGTGCCGTAATAGAATTCCGCATCAAATTCTCCCGGATTATTCTTGTTTTGAATGGGATAAACAACACCGGAAATTCCTAATAACTGATCCGGTTCCAAACGCGATTGAATCGTTGTAAACTGTTCGTAGACCAAAACTTTGCCCGATACCCGTTTTAGATTAGCGCCTTCCCTTACAGACTCCAGCTCAATGACATAACTCCCTTTTGAAGCCTCCCATTTTTTTACTTCTGCGACACGCCCAATAAAAGAATAAACATCTTTGGAACTGGATGATCGAAAGTTTCGGTGTCGGTAGTCATTCACTGAAAAGTGCAGCATTCCCAATTGCAGGAAAAGAAAAAAGACGATCAGCAATCGGATGTTCGGATGACTTGCTTGATCGAATAACCTTCGACGAAAGATGAATACTAAGAATAGAAAGCTGATAAGCGCAGGCAACAGCGCACCGACCGGCAAGGTATACCAATACAGAATAATAGAACCCAGAAACAATCCGGCAGCAGGAATCAGTAGTGGATAGTGCTTCAAGATGAAATGATTCGGTTTCAACCAAATTTAGTAAAATGTTGAAAACTTGTATGATATCGTGCTGATTTTCTTCGTTTCTTTACACCTCAAAAAAGGAAATCTACACAAATGTCTAGAAAAATGAAGATCACTATTCCGGTACTTGCAGCAACCTTATTTCTGCAAGGATGTTCAGGAAACAGCAATGAGAAGGACAAAGCAGAAGTGACGGTTGATGTTCCAACCAATGAGTCTTCCGATGAGGACGATTTCATCCTTCCGCAACCTATCACCTTGGCACAAACTTTTCAAAGTGCAGGATTGACCTATCAAAAAGGGAAAACAAATCCAGTTGCAAACGCAGACAAATACGTTCAAAACATTGATCGTTTGTTGAATTTAGGAGTTTATTCAGCTGATTTAGCTTATTGTGCTATAAACAACAAAACTCAAGAAGCTCGTGAGTATTTGATCGCTGTTCAAAACCTAGGTTCAAAAGTAGGTATGGAAAGTGTGTTCTCTGACAAAGCAATTATCGAGAAGTTCGATAAGAATTTGGGAAACAAAGAAGCACTAACAGATTTGATCTATGACATTCAGGATAAATCAGATGCCTACATGGATGACAATGATTTGAAATATCTTGCAGCAATTCAATTTGCTGGTGCTTGGGCAGAAGGTCTTTACTTGGGTATTGAGGATTCACGCAAGAAAGGTGATCTTGGTACTGCTTTGGTTGATCAGATGTTGCTTTTGAAAAACACGATCAAAGGATTGAAAAAGCATCCTGCAAAGGATGACAAACGACTTCAAGCTGTGATCAAAATGTTTGAAGATGTTTTTAATACCTACAACAACTTAGAATCAGTTAAGAAAGCTGACAGCAATGCCAATTTTGAAGTGCCAAAATTGACTCCTGCTGAGTTCGATACTTTGGCAAAAGCGGTAACTGATCTACGTAATAACATTGTTTCACCTACAAAATAAACAACATGAAGACGCTAAAAATTAATTTAATTTTAACTCTTGGGCTATTCTTGTTGTTAAGTGTAACTACAGTACAAGGTGACGGTGCATTCGATGCAGCTGTGAATACTTTGAAACAAGATTGTAAGGATCTGATTAAGGGAACACGTTATGAAGGATCTAAGATCACGTATTTCAATGGAGGATCTAAACAAACTAAATCCGTTGAATTATTCATGTTCTTGCCAAATGAGTACCAAATCGCTATCGGATGTAAAAAAGCTGTTAGCCCTGTTACAATCCGCATTTATGATGCACCAGCCGATGTAAGTGAAAGAACATTGGTTAAGGAGTACAAGAACATGCAAGGCAAGAACTTCACCATTTCTACGAAAGACCTGAATGCAGCTTACCGCAAGAAGGTGCCTGAATTAGAGCGCTTGAAAAACGTTCACATTGAGTATTCAATTGGTGCAGGTAAAAGTGGTAAAGAGGCCATCGTTTTGGTTTACGGACATAAAGCCTAAAAACTAATGAAGACATATGAAGTTGTAGCCTTTTTTGGCTAACTTCGCACAAATTTTTTCAAACATGATTAATATAACTCTTCCTGACGGATCAGTTAGACAATACGAAGCAGGAGCAACAGCATTGGATGTTGCTCTTAGCATTTCTGAAGGTTTGGCCAGAAACGTACTGGCTGCAAAGGTAAATGGTGAAGTGATCGATGCAACACGAGCACTTCCTGGTGATTGTAATTTGCAATTATTGACCTGGAATGATGAAGAGGGAAAGTCGACCATGTGGCACTCCTCTGCTCACTTGATGGCAGAAGCTCTTGAATTTTTCTATCCTGGTATTAAACTCGCTATTGGACCTCCAATTGCGAATGGGTATTACTATGACGTAGACTTCATGGGGCATACTTTCCGCGAAGAAGATCTTCCTAAGATCGAAGAGAAAATGAAGGAGCTTGCTAAGCAGAAAAACCCGTACGTTCGAAAAGAAGTTTCGAAAGCGGATGCCTTGGCCTACTTCACGGATAAAGAAGACCCCTATAAAATTGAATTGATCCAAGATCTTCCAGATGGGTCAATTACTTTCTATACTCAAGGAAACTTTACTGACCTATGTCGCGGACCGCATATTCCAGACACAGGTTTCATCAAAGCGGTTAAATTGACCTCTATTGCAGGAGCATACTGGCGCGGCGATGAAAAGAACAAGCAATTGACGCGAGTTTACGGGATTACCTTCCCGAAGCAGGCAGAATTGACAGAGTATTTAGAGCGTTTGGAAGAAGCAAAACGCCGCGATCACCGCAAGGTTGGTAAAGAATTGGAATTGTTCACCTTCTCACAAAAAGTTGGACAAGGCTTGCCATTGTGGCTTCCTAAAGGAGCTGCTCTTCGTGAGCGCTTAGAAAACTTCTTGAAACGTGCGCAGCGCAAAGCTGGTTATGAGCAAGTGATCACTCCTCACATTGGAAACAAGGAATTGTACATTACTTCAGGTCACTACGAGAAATATGGAGCGGATTCATTTCAAGCGATCAAAACTCCGGACCCAGATGAAGAGTTCTTGCTAAAGCCAATGAACTGTCCACATCACTGTGAGATCTTCAAATCTAAACCGCGTTCTTATAAAGATCTACCGGCTCGTTTTGCTGAGTTCGGTACTGTTTATCGTTATGAGCAAAGTGGTGAGCTTCATGGTTTGACCCGTGTTCGTGGGTTTACTCAAGATGACGCACACATTTTCTGTATGCAGGATCAGGTGAAGGATGAGTTCAAAAAAGTGATCGACTTGGTTCTGTATATTTTTAAAACCTTGAAATTCGAAAAGTTCAAAGCGCAGATTTCATTGCGTGATCCTGAGAATCCGACGAAGTATATTGGTTCAGATCAGAATTGGGCAAAAGCAGAACAAGCGATCATCGAAGCGGCAGCTGAAAAAGGTTTGCCGACTGTTGTAGAATATGGAGAAGCAGCTTTTTACGGACCTAAATTAGATTTCATGGTTCAGGATGCTTTGGGACGTGAGTGGCAATTGGGAACGATCCAGGTAGATTACAACCTTCCGGAGCGTTTTGAATTGGAATATACAGGAGCCGACAATCAAAAACACCGACCGGTAATGCTTCACAGAGCACCATTTGGTTCGATGGAAAGATTCGTAGCTGTATTGTTAGAACACTGCGCTGGTGACTTCCCGCTTTGGTTAACAACCGACCAAGTTGCGATCTTACCGATTAGCGATAAATACAACGACTACGCAAAAGAAGTTTCGGAATTGCTAAATAATTCCGATATTCGCGGATTCGTTGACGACAGAAACGAAAAGATTGGAAAGAAAATACGTGAAGCAGAATTGAAAAAGATCCCATTCATGCTGATCGTTGGTGAGAAAGAAGCAGAACTAAAAGAAGTGTCTGTACGCCAACGTGGTGAGGGTGATAACGGATCCATGACTGTAGAAGCATTTTCCAATTTGGTTCGTGAAGTAATAGAAAACGAATTGTCGACAACTGTTTAAAATACTGAATGAAAAGAGACAACAAAAGACCTTTTGTAAGAAAAGAGGACAATGAACAACACAAGATCAACGGAAAGATCACCGCGCGTGAAATCCGTTTGGTCGTTGAAGGTGAAGAACCACGTGTAGTTTCAACCCAAGACGCATTGCGTATGGCTGAAGAACAAGAGTTAGATCTTGTTGAGATCTCACCAAATGCTGTTCCTCCGGTTTGTAAGATCATGGATTACCGTAAGTTCTTATACAACCAAAAGAAGAAACAAAAGGAATTGAAAGCCAAGCAAAGCAAGGTGATCTTGAAAGAAATTCGTTTTGGTCCGAACACGGATGATCACGATTTCCAATTCAAATTGACCCATGCACGCAAGTTCTTGGAAGAAGGTTCAAAAGTGAAAGCTTATGTATTCTTCCGTGGTAGAACAATTGTTTTCAAGGACCGTGGAGAGCTATTGTTGTTGAAGTTTGTTCAGGAGTTGGGCGACGTAGGTGTTTTGGAACAAATGCCTAAATTGGAAGGTAAACGAATGATCGTAATGATCAATCCGAAAAAGAAATAGCAGTGTAACTGCAATATTCAAACAGTGTGTTAACTTTTAAAAAAAAGAGAAATGCCAAAAATGAAAACAAATTCCAGTGCCAAGAAGCGTTTCACGGTAACTGGATCTGGTAAGATCAAGAGAAAGCATGCTTTCAAAAGCCACATTCTCACGAAAAAGACCAAAAAGCAAAAACGTAATTTGACTCATGCAGGTTTGGTTCACGAATCAGATTTGTCGAATGTTAAATTGATGTTGAATATGAAGTAATCAGTCTCACGACTGAGATACTTCGGTATTGTTTAACCCAATATTAAGTACCAAGCCAGCTGAAATAGTGCTGCACTTACTATTAAAAAACTAAAAGTTATGCCAAGATCGGTAAATCACGTTGCTTCTAGAGCTCGCAGAAAGAACTTTATGAAGTTGGCCAAAGGATACTACGGCCGTAGAAAAAATGTATGGACAGTAGCGAAAAACGCTATTGAAAAAGGTTTG
>JBMLQF010000011.1:0-38380 GCA_049241705.1 Fluviicola sp.
ACGAATACCCACACCGGCTGATCGTTTCACGTTCAATGGATTGAACTTGCGGATGGTCGGGAAAGTATTGCCTGCCTCTGCAAAGGCCAAAACGAAGAAGGTCGCCTGTGGATTCAAGGAGATCGGGTAGCGTAATTCCATGGTGTACTTCGCGATCAATGGATCTCCTCCGGTAGATGACAAGGAATTGTCCTCGTATCCGCGTAATGCGATGATCTCACGACCTCCAAATTGGTTTACACCGGATAATCCCGATCCACCCATTGAAAAGCGCTCAAACGGCGTTACTCCCTTGCTGCTGTTGTAAGCACCCATGAATCCAAATCCGAAACGTGGGCTCAAGACCAACTTCTTATCGCGTGTCAGTGCAAAATAGTATTCACCGGTAAACTTCAACTTGTAGTATTCCAAGTACTGGTATTTCTCCTGACTTGTAGCATTCGAGAAATCTTGCTGACCACCCATGTACGAATACGGAAGTGTAGCTTTTGCACTGAAAGTTAATTTAGATCCCTCTGCTGGATAGATCGGTGAGTTGATACTGTTGCGCTGCAAATTGTAGCGGAAGCTGAAATCATTGGCGTAACCGTCCTGAAAGTTCGGGAAGAAGTTGGCGTAATTACGCACGTCATAACGCTGATAAGCCAATTCGTAATAAGCTGAGAAATAATCATCCGGAACCTTCTTTCTGCGTCCTAATCCAACACCAGTTGACAAGATTCCAACACCACGGTAGTCAGGATTCTTACGACTGATCGTACCGGAAGAGGAGAATGAGGTATAACTCGCGAAGAACGTAAATGAATTCGGTTTCTTTCCACCCAACCACGGCTCAGTGAACGAGAAGTTATAACCTTGGTAGAATCGTCCGTTGGTTTGTGCACGGATCGATAATCGTTGTCCGTCTCCGGCAGGAAGTGGTGACCATGTACCTTTGCGGAACATGTTTTTCACCGAGAAATTCGAGAAGGTCAAACCTAAAGTTCCGATCACACGTCCGGCTCCATAACCACCGGAAAGTTCGATCTGATCGGCAGATTTTTCTTCTACCACGTATTCGATGTCCACCGTTCCGTCTTGCGGGTTCGGGATTGGATTTACCTGGAATGCTTGTTCGTTGAAGTAACCCAATTGCGCCAATTCACGCTGAGTACGAATGATATCATTACGGTTGAACAAGTCGCCCGGTTTGGTTCTGATCTCGCGTCGGATCACGTGTTCGTTAGTTTTGTAATTACCGCGGATGATGATGTTGCGTACGCGTGCCTCTTTTCCTTCCACAATCCGCATTTCGTAGTGGATGTGGCTGCTGTCTACACCTGTTTCGATCGCCTGGATGTTGAAGAACAAATATCCGCGGTCCATATACAGGGAGGAAATATCGCGTCCATCCTGACTTTGGTTCAGGCGTTGATCGAGTAGAGGTTTGTTGTAAATGTCGCCAAACTTGATCCCTAAAACGGTATCCAACAAGCCACTCGTGTATTTCGTGTTCCCGATCCAGGTGATGTTTCCGAAGTAATATTTGTTTCCTTCATCCACATCAAAGTAGATACCCAAGTGTTTTTTATCGATCTGGTAAACGGAATCTTTCAGGAAGCGCACATCGCGAAGTCCTGTAGAACGTAATTTGTCTAAAGCTGCTTCCTTATCGCGCTCGTAAGCCGCGGTATTGAATTTCGAACGTTTGAAGAAACGCCAGAATGCTTTTTGCTTCGTGTCCTTCATCGAACGACGCAGTTTCCACGTTTTAAGGCTACTTACGTGATCGAAACGAATTTCTTTGATCTTAACCTTGCTTCCTTTATTGATATCGATCAAGAAAAGTTCAGAATTGTTGATCAGGGTATCTTGCATGCGGTTGATATTCACCGTTACGTTGTAGAATCCTTTTTCACGGAAGTAAGCTTTGATCTTATTTTGGGTGGTGAACACCATGTTCTCGGTGATGGTTTTACCAGAATTTAGGTTAATCTCCTCACGGATCTTATCCACTTCGCGGCGGTTCACGCCTTTGAACTTCATGCGTGATAGCTTCGGACGAGGTTGCAATTTGATTACCAAATACACTACTCCGGCGATCTCTTTTTCAGCTTCGATCGAAACACTGGAGAATAAGCCTTCATCCCACAGATTCTTGATTGCTTTACTGATCTTGTCGCTAGGCAGCGTGATCTCTTCTCCCTGCCGTAAACCGGCAATGAGTTTGATCGCTTGGTGATCGAAGTTGTCGGCTCCTTCTACGCGAATTGGCCCCAAGGTATATTTCTGAGGTTTGGCGTAATCAAAATCCAATCCACCGCCAATGGTTGTAACGGGTTTTATCGAATCAAAAGGAGCAACGATCTGGGCATTTACCAAGGCACTGCATGTAAGTACTAACAGGATCAGTAGCTGTTTCATAGGCTTATAGTTGTTCTGAGACCATTCCAAATCGGCGTTCACGCGACTGGTAGTCCAATACGGCTTTATATAAATCCTCTTCGCGGAAATCCGGCCAAAGGACAGGTGTAAAATGAAATTCGGTATAGGCACACTGCCACAACAAGTAATTGCTCAGGCGGTGTTCACCACTGGTACGCACCAACAATTCCGGATCAGGAATGTGAGCAGTGTTCAAGTGGTTTGAAATGGTATCTTCGGTAATATCCTCCACAAGCAAGGTTCCTTGTGCAACCTGTTCAGCTATGCGTTTAACGGCATCTGTAATTTCCCAACGGGAGCTGTAATTCAGAGCAATGATAAGCGTGATGGCGGTATTGTTCTTTGTCGCTTCAATAGCGTGTGTCAATTCATCCTGACAATCTTGCGGCAAGCGCGATGGATCTCCGATGCTTAAAAGGCGCACACCGGTAGCGTTCAATTCATCCACTTCTCCCGCAATGGTATGTACTAGTAGATCCATCAAGCCTTCTACTTCATCTTGAGGTCGACTCCAATTTTCTGTAGAGAAAGCGTACATAGTCAGGAATTTCACGCCCATATTTTTTCCTGCACGCACAGAAGCACGCACAGAATCAACACCAAACGAGTGACCAAACAAACGTTCTTGGCCCTGTTTTTTGGCCCAACGTCCGTTTCCATCCATAATGATGGCAATGTGCTTAGGTACGCGTGTAGTATCTATTTGTTCGAGGAAACTCATGATCGAATAACGAAATTAATCAAAGAATCGTTTATAACTGTGAAATTAAATTCTTTATAACCTTCCTTAACAAAAAAGAGGGATGCGCGATCGCACCCCTCTTTATTTGTTTATAACTACGTATTATTCAGCTAATACGATGATTTTGTTGTTTTGCATTTCCATCACACCACCTTTGATGGTCACTTTGACAACTTTACCGTTGCTTTCGCTAGTGATGATCTTGCTTGGTTTTTCCGGGGCAACATAAGCTGTTTCCAAATCCAATTTTACAGTTCCTGCAGCCAAACCTGAAATGATCGGTGCGTGACCATTCAAAACTTGGAAAGAACCGTCCAATCCTGGAAACTGAGCCGCTGTAGCTTCACCTGTGAAAACTTTGGCTTCCGGAGTGATGATTTCTACTTGCATCTTTTTTGTTTTAAGATTTTAAGACTTCAGGATTTTAGGATTTTAAAACGACTTCTCTAAGAAGTCTTATGATCTTAAAATCTTAGTATCCTAAAATCTATTACGCTTCTGTCAACATTTTCTCACCTGCAGCGATCACATCATCGATGTTCCCTTTCAAGTTGAATGCTGCTTCCGGATATTTATCCATCTCACCATCCAAGATCATGTTGAAACCTTTGATCGTATCGTTGATGTCTACCAATACTCCTGGGATACCTGTAAACTGCTCAGCTACGTGGAATGGCTGAGACAAGAAACGTTGGATACGACGCGCGCGGTGTACAACCAATTTATCTTCTTCAGACAATTCGTCCATACCCAAGATCGCGATGATATCTTGAAGTTCTTTGTATCGTTGCAACGTGATTTTCACACGCATCGCACAATCATAATGTTGTTCACCCAAAATAGTTGGAGTCAAGATACGGGAAGTAGAATCTAGTGGATCCACCGCTGGGTAGATACCCAACTCAGCGATCTTACGAGACAATACTGTTGTTGCATCCAAGTGAGCAAAGGTGTTTGCTGGAGCTGGATCCGTTAAGTCATCCGCAGGTACGTAAACCGCTTGTACGGAAGTGATGGAACCATTCTTCGTTGAAGTAATACGCTCTTGCATTGCACCCATCTCAGTTGCCAGCGTTGGTTGGTAACCTACTGCAGATGGCATACGACCAAGTAGTGCAGATACCTCAGAACCAGCTTGTGTAAAGCGGAAGATGTTATCTACGAAGAATAAGATGTCTTTTCCTTGTCCGTCACCTTCACCATCGCGGTAGTACTCAGCCATTGTCAATCCTGACAAAGCTACACGAGCACGTGCTCCTGGAGGCTCATTCATCTGACCGAATACGAAAGTAGCTTTAGACTCTTTCATTTCGTTCAAATCTACTTTGGAAAGATCCCATCCACCTTCTTCCATCGAGTGCAAGAAATCTTTTCCGTATTTAATAATTCCAGATTCCAACATCTCACGCAATAAGTCGTTACCCTCACGTGTACGCTCACCAACACCTGCGAACACAGATAAACCTCCGTGACCTTTCGCGATGTTGTTGATCAATTCCTGGATCAATACTGTCTTACCTACACCGGCACCACCGAATAAACCAATCTTACCTCCTTTTGCATAAGGTTCGATCAAGTCGATTACTTTGATACCTGTGAACAACACTTCTGTTGACGTTGACAACTGGTCGAATTTCGGAGCCTCACGGTGGATCGGCAAACCATTTGCGTTATCTACTACGTTGATTCCGTCGATTGCTTCACCAACTACATTGAACAAACGTCCTTTGATCTGATCTCCGGTTGGCATCTTGATCGCAGCACCTGTAGATACTACATCCATACCACGACGGAATCCGTCTGTTGAATCCATGGAGATAGTACGTACAGCATTCTCGCCAATGTGCGCTTGTACTTCCAAAACTACTTTAGTTCCGTCTTCTTTACGAACTTCCAATGCATCGTAAATGTTTGGAAGCGCTACTCCTTTGTCGAATGCTACATCGACAACCGGTCCGATAACCTGTGAAATTTTACCTTGAATATTCGACATGTTGCTGTCTTTTAAGTGTATTCCCTAATTTGGGCGCAAAAGTAACGCTTTTATTCTTTTTATGCACTATGAATGTATCAAAAAAAGAAAAAATTGCACGCGATTGAAACTATGCCGAAATGGGGTGCACAAAAAAAAGGACTGAATTCTGGAGAAATCAGCCCTTTCTTTTACCTAAAACTAAACTACTCTATGAAGAAACGGATCAATTACGGTGCTTAATTTTTAGGATCCTGCTATTTTGATCGGCAAGCGGAAGTAGCTTCTAACGGCAGTTCCGTTGATCTTACCAGGTTCCCATTTTTTCAATTCTTTGGAGCGCAATACCTTTTTGGCAGCGTCTGCACAACCTTCACAATCTCCTTGTTCGGAAACCACCTCAACACTCGAGATCGTTCCATCTAAATCAACCACGAATTTCAAGTTTACTTTTCCACTGCCTTCGATGTAGCTTACATCCATGTTTTCAGCAATGAACTTGCGCAATTCGTTCAATCCACCCGGATACATGGCTATTTCTGTCAATTCACCTTCGTAGATTTTGTCTTTATCCAAGGTTGTTTCAACCCCAGTACCGGTTCCACCTGGAATTCCTTCCGGAATGAACGTTTGGAATGGGTCTTCTGTACCAATACGCGTTTCAGTAGAAATGTTTTGTGTTCCATCTGGAATTTCGATCGGGTCTGACTGTGTATCGCTCACGCGCATGTTGTCGTTGAATTGGATCGCCTCTTGAACTTGTTGCATTTCGGTTAAATCCGGTTTCGGAGGTTCAACGATCGGCTCTTCATCTTTGGATAGGTCCACGTCGAATTCAACCGTTACCATTTCCGTATTGACCTCTTTTTCCTTGAACGTACGGAAATAGTTGTTTGCCGCGTATAGTCCGCCAACGCCCAAGATCAAACCAAAGAAGATCAACAGAAAGCGTTTATCGTAATCTCTGCGAATCTGGTAAGCGCCGTAGCGTTTGTTGCGGTTTTCAAATACCGTTTCGTTGCGTGCAGCGCTAGTTACCATTTGCCAGCTTCTGGAGCTGAAATAATCGTACAGTGAAATGGCTGCGATAATAGCTGTGATGATGAAAATTGTTACCATGACTATTGGGTTTTAAAATGTTTATATGTTTGCGCCGATCCCTTGCTGGCGCTGCATTTAACTATACCTAACTTAGTGAAAAGTTCAGTGTAAATCCGGTAAAAAACCTAAAGTGTAGGAACAAGTGAATGAACGGTTGTTTCGCTGATTTTACGGTTTAAATGGTGATGTATGTAAAAAGAAAAACCCCCACTCCGAAAGGAATGAGGGTTTTCGCTGAATTGAATCTTTTTTATTTTCCTAGTGGACTATTGAAGAATGCTTTTGCTTGCGCATCTGCAGGATCCAATGTACGTACACGAGTCCATTGCTCTTTAGCCAACGGGATATTTTTCTCTGATGAGTTCACGTAGTAATCTCCCAAGTATTTAGAAGCTTCGATCTGGTTTGCTTTCAAACTCGGATTCGTTTTGTCTGCTTCTGTCATGCTTGCCAAGTACTTCTCGTAATGTGGTTTTGCCAACCATTTCTTCGCTTTTGGATCTTCCATTTTCAACGCTACACGTGCTCTCCAGAAGTGTGTTGCAATGAAGTCAGGAGCTTTTTCGTTCACCTTCACCAAACGTGAGTCTGCCATAGCGTAATCTGGTTTCGCATTGAAGTAACAAGCCAAAGCCCAGTTGAAGTATTCAGTTGCGTTCACTTTCGCCGGATAAGCTGTTTCTTTTTCAGAGTATGTAGCGATCGTTTTGTCGTAGTTCTTTTGCTTTACGTAGATCTTTCCGATCTCAGACAACATTTCAGCTCCCAAAGAAGTGTCTTTTTCCATGGTTTTGCGGTACTCGATGATCGCCAAAGAATCTTTTCCAAGTTTGGAGTAAATCACTCCGCGAGTGCGGTAATCTGCACCAATGATCTTGTCTGCATCAGCAGACTTGAACAAGTCGTCTGAAGCGGCCAATGCTTTTTCGTATTGTGCCACATCATTTGCTGTATTTAACTCGACCAAGCATACAGACTTGAATCGCTTCATATACATGTTGGTGTAGCCTTTTGCTTCTAATTTATCGATCTCAGCAAGTGTTTCAGCATATTTCTTAGCACCATACATCGCGCTCAACAAACGGTAACGCGCTTCGTTATTGTCGTTTAATTTGATGTATTTGTTCCACAGTTCGATCGCGTTGTTGTAATAACCGAACAACATGTTCATTTCAGCGTGATACATGTAAGCCGGAGCGTAATTTTCATCCAATTGCTCTGCTTTCAAGTATTCTTCGTTTGCCAGTTTATAGTTGTTCACCGCTTGATAGATCTTCGCTTTACGAACGATCACATTTACTGCGTTCGGGTTCAAAGCCAATACTTTGTTGTATTCTGCCACTGCCGGAGTTGCGTTAGTAGGTGACAACACTTTCATGACGTCTCCCAACAAGATCAATGCTTCCTGATTGTTTGGATCAATTGCCAAGGCTTTGCGTAAGTATGTTTCTGCCAATTTTGGATTCGCCCATTTGCCACTCGTAGCATAAGCTTCTCCCACACGCATCAATTGCATGGCGTTCTTGTTTTTCGTTGCTTTCAAAGCCGTGCAGAAACCTGCAGAAGCCGTTGCGGTATCTCCTGAGAAATAGATCGCTTTTTGTGTAGCAATGATTCCCAATTTATCTTCCGGGATCAAACTTCCGGCTTTCTTCCACATTGAGATCGCAGAATCTGTCTGACCAATCGTGTTGTAGAAATTCCCGAAGAAGAAATGTGCTTCAACGCTGGATGGATTTTTCTGGATCAATGACTGGAAATCCTTACGAGCCAAATCGTAACGTTCGTCATCTGTTTTTTTCAATGCATCTTGAACCGTTTGCGCTTGAGAAGCCAAGGCTACGCTTACTGAAAATGCCAATACTGTTAACTTGTTCATAGTTCTTAAGATTCAACGTGCTGGGATAGCAATTCCCTTGCCAAACTTAGTGTTTCTAACGCAAACAACAGGAATTGTTTACGATAATTTAACCTAAAAAAATGCGAATGGTCGCCATCATTGACTTGAATGTCAAATTGTTGAGTTATCTGTAAGTGCGTTGTTTATTCGAACTCGAAATTGAACATACGCGGTGTTTTTCGATAAGGCAATAGGCCCGTTTTGTGGATGAGCAATTGTCCTTTTTCGTCTTCCAGAAATACTGTAAAACCGGAGTTCAACCCGTCTGCTGCACCTTTGTTGAGGCAATAGATCTCTTTGCGGAAAGGGTAGAGGCTCTCGCGCAGGTTGTAGCTATGCGGTTGGTAAGCTTTTCCATCTTTTGGATTGGACACGTAAGCAACACGAACTTGTTTCAAGCGCGCTTGTACCACTGGATCTTCCATATCTGAGAACCAAGCGAAGCCAACAATCCCGATCGCATCAGGATGTTCGCTAACGTATTTGATCACGTCCGGTGTAGAAGACAAGGCTTTTACGTTCTTACCGTATTTACCGATCTTGAAATGGCGTTGCAAGTAGTTGAAATTCGAGGATTGTACCTGATCGAACACCATGGTTGTTTTACCTGAATTGGCAGTCAATAATTGTTTGATCTGCTCTTCGGAATAAATGGTGTCCATTACAGATGGATGTAAAATGAAGGTAACCGCATCGTAGGCGAAAATGATCGCTTTAGCCTGAATGTTTGACTTGAGCAATTTGGCCTTCTCTTTTTCCGTGAAATCACGCGATACGAAGATCGTTTTGGTTTCGTCTGCAATGAGAGCGTTCAACGCTTCGGTTTCGGAGCGGTATGAGAATTGGATTGTTGCTTTCGGATATAAACCGGAAAAGGTCATGCTCGTTGTCCGTAATAAAGGAAGGTAGGCTTCGTCAGCGATCATGGTTTTGTATCCGCGACTGTGGGTGTCGTTGTCCTTTCCAAAGGGAGAGCCCGAACACGCGATCAACAGTGCGCTAACAGAAACAGCAAGGAATAAAGCGAGCTTCATGATTCTTTTTGTTTTTGGATGTTCTTGTACAGACGGAAACCACGGAATGCTGCATAGGCGAGCATCATGATCACAAAAATACCCCGTTGATCGGGACCCATTTTATCATTGAATGCGGCCGTGAAATGTGCGAAATACGCAAAGATCAAACACACAGCGATAATAAAGCCGGATAGAAAATTGGATGTTTTATTACTCATGGTCAAAAAAATCCCCCGATACGCAAATACCGGGGGAGCATGTATCGATTAAACGATTTATCCTAGTTTAAAAGAAACAGGTAAGGTATAATAACTGTTTACCGGTTTACCGTTGTTCTTAGCAGGTTTCCATTGTTTCATGGATTTCACCACACGGATCGCTTCTTTGTCACACTCCGGACAGTCCGGAACGCCTTTTTTCACGACCACATTAGAGATGTACCCGTTCTCAGACACAACGAAACGCAAGTAGCATTTACCTTGGTATCCCATTTCACGAGCGATATCCGGATAGTTGATGTTTTCAGCCAAATACTTGCGCATTTCGTTGATACCACCAGGATATTCAGCTGGCTCTTCTACCACTTCGAAGATCTCAGGCTCTTTTTTCACCTCTACCGGTTCTTCTTTCTCAACAATCACTTGGGTAGCACCGAAATCACTGTTTCCTTCACTAGTAACAGAACTTGCATTGGTGTTCTCCATTTCTTCCTGAGAAGGAACTTCAGTTTCCTGTAGGTCGTTGGATACTTTCGGCTCCAAGAACTGGATCGACTTTTGAACTTCAGGGATTTCCGGTTCCAAAGGTTCGATGATCTCCTCTTCTTTTTCCTTGGCATCTACTGCGAATTGTGTCAAATCCAAAGGAGTTTCTACTTCCTCCGGTTTTGGCATCGCCTGAATGATCTTGCGGATTCCGAAAGCTACACCGATAGCGAAGATGATTCCCAGCATGATGAACACTACACGATTTCCGTAAGATTTACGGATCTGGTAAGCTCCATAAGCGTGGTTTCTTTCTTCGAAAACGATCGCATTGCGTTCAGCCGAAGTTACTTCTTGCCAGTTGCGTGAGCTCAGATAGTCGTATAGCGACAATCCGGCGATCAATACTGATATGACAATTACTGGTAACATACTTATTTAGTTTTAGCTTCGATCAACTTTTCTTCGTCCAACATCATGTCCACCGGAGCGATCATACCAATTTGGGCGATATACAATTCATCAACTAAGTCAATGAAGTTTTTACACAAAGCTTTCGTATCTGTTTTCACCAATACTTTCAAAGCTTTTTTGTTCTTCTTCACTTCGATCAACTCTTTCTTGTAGATAGAATCAACGATTTGTTTTCGTTGCAGTTTGTCCTGAAGTTTGCGTTCCTCGTCGATGACATATTTGTTCTTGTCAGCCAACAATTTGCGCACTCCGTCAGGACCAAAATTAGTTTCTGTCAATTGCGTTTTCGGACCATTTTTTGGATTGAACTCACCCTCATAATAAAAGACGCGGTCTTTGGTTACCAAAAATGTGATCGCATTGTTTACAACTTGTTGTTCTTCCTGCGGTTGGTCTTCCGGAGTTTTCGCCGGATACACCAAAGACATCACTTTTGGTTTCGAGAAGGTAGAGGTCAACACGAAGAAGGTCAACAACAAGAAACCAAGGTCAACCATCGGCGTCATGTCGATGCGCGGGGAACCTTTCTTGGGTCTGCGCTTCTTCTTGCCGCCTTCGGCGCCACCGCCGTTGTCTACTATTTCTGCCATTTTACTTCTTTATTTAAGGTTTGGCCTCTTGCGAGGTGACAAAATGTAGGTTATTAAAGTTTAAGTCGCGGAATGTTTCGATGACCATTTTTGCATAGGCATATTCTACATTCGCTTCCACTTTCAAAACAAACTTTGGCTTATAATCTTCAGCTAAAACCGGTTTGTCTGATGGTGGGTTCTCGCTATCCTCCTGGAACTTTACTTTCCCATAGTTCAGCATCTCTTCATTGGCGAAGTACAACCAATCTTTCAATTCATTGCGCTTGCCAACAGTATCTGCCGGGATGCCATTCGTCTCAAAACGTTTCCTTCCTTCGTTATCAACCGACAAGTATTGTGGTAATTCAGCCATTGTACAACCGATAGACGAGATCTTCATGAACTCATCGAATTGCTTCGGACTTAGTTTTACTTTGTACTTATCGATCATTTTAGCCAAGACGTTCTTACGTACTTCTTCTCCAGTAGCGTTGAAGAAGACGCGTCCGCGGTTATCTACCGTCACAAGGATCAACGTTTTTTGTGGGATCTCTTTGTCACCAATAGAAGACGGAATCGATACGTCAACTGGTTCGTTGGAACGGAAATTCGCATTGAGCATGAAGAATGTCACCAAAAGGAAAGCCAAGTCAACCATCGGCGTCATGTCGAGGCTGGGAGTACCTTTGGGCATTTTAATCTTTGCCATTCCGTGTTATTTAATCTGTTTGTAAAATTGTTTTACTAGCAATTACTTCGCTTTGTTGTCGAAGCTTTGAGCGATCGCGAAAGAAGCCTCATCCATTGAGTGCGTCATTTGGTCGATCTTTGTAGTAAACAAGTTGTACATCAAGATAGAAATAGTAGAAGCGAAGATCCCCAAGAATGTGTTGATCAAGGCTTCAGAGATACCTACAGAAAGCTGAGCTGTATCTGGTGTTCCACCTGCCATTGCGGAGAATGAACGGATCATACCGATTACCGTACCGATCAAACCGATCAATACCCCTACTGATGCACACGTTGAAATAACAACCAAGTTTTTAGACAACATTGGCAATTCCAATGAAGTAGCTGCTTCCAACTCTTCTTTGATCAATTCCAATTTTTTCTCTTTGTCCATTGAAGAATCGTTGGCCAAAACTGCGTATTTCTCCAATCCGGAACGCATTACGTTTGCCAAAGAACCTTGTTGTTGGTCACATGCTTCGATTGCTCCGGTTACATCACCTTCTTCCAACAAAGCTTTCACTTTTACAACGAACTTGTCGATGTTTCCACGTCCTTTAGACTTAGCCAATGTGATGAAACGCTCAACTGCGAAGATCAATACCGTAATGTTGGTAGCGATCAAGAAAGGTACGATCACCCCTCCTTTGTAAATTGTACCCAATAAGTTACCGTCCACTGGGTGTTCTTCTGGGTTGTTGTCAACGAAGTTCGATGGGTCTCCCAAAATGAACTTGTACACCAAAACGCCAATTACTACAGCGATTACAATAGCTAACGAGGCAACCAATGATGAAAAACCTCCTCCTGATTTTGTCTTGCTCATAATTTAGTTATTATTGAAACTTTACATGTTTAGGGCTCAAACATAGTAAAAAGGATTTAAATAGTTGTTCACTCTGTTTTTTTCTTCCAGTGGTTTTTAGCAAAGTGTAGCATTTTTTATGTGAAGTGTTCCCACTCGTTTTTAAAGGGGTAGCGTGTTTCTAGCGCTTAGATTAAATCTGTGTTAAGGAAATGTTGTGAGGTGTTAAGAGGGGTTTTAGGACTTTAAGACAAAAGACTGATAGTCATTAGACGAAAGACGATTGAACGCTTGAACAATTTGAACAATTGAACTTTTGATCTTTTGAACTCTGTGATCATTTCGAATTCGTTGAACCATTAAAATCAAAGGTCTTTGGACACAGGGGGAGATAAAAATTGCGCGGGGTTGGTGGCATATCTTTTTGGAATCCTATCTTTGATAGCGATTTAAAATACGACAATTCAATTCACATGATACAGGTTAAAAATTACATCTGCGGACAATGGGTTGCAGGTGAAGGAGTGGAACAAAATCTTTATAACGCGATCACTGGCGATCATATCGGAACTGCCTCTAGTGCAGGAATCGATTTCGCTGCGGTTTTGCAATACGGACGTACAACAGGAGGAAGGGTACTTCGCAAAATGACTTTCCAGGAACGTGGACAAATGTTGAAAGCATTGGCAATGTTCCTATTGGAGCGCAAAGAAAAATACTATCAGGTTTCAGCTTGGACCGGTGCAACACGCGTGGACTCCTGGATCGATATCGAAGGTGGTATAGGGAACTTGTTTGCAAATGCATCTTTGCGTCGTCAATTCCCAGATCTTCCTTATTACGTGGATGGAACGGCTGCACCGCTTTCCAAGAACGGGACGTTCATTGGTCATCACATCATGGTGCCGAAAGAAGGTGTAGCGGTGCATATCAATGCGTTCAACTTCCCGGTTTGGGGAATGTTGGAAAAGATCGCTGTTAACTTGATGGCAGGTGTTCCCGCTGTGGTGAAACCGTCTAGTGCAACCGGATTTTTAACGGAAGTAGTGGTTCAGGATATCATCGCGTCGAAAATATTGCCTGAAGGTTCTTTGCAATTGATCTCAGGTTCTGCTCGAGAATTGATCGATCATGTACAGAGTTCGGATGTGGTGACCTTTACCGGAAGTGCCTCTACAGGTTTAAGATTGAAAGCGAACCCGGTAATCGCTCGTGATAATGTACCATTCAATTTGGAAGCAGATTCCTTGAATGCTTCTGTTTTGGGAGAAAAAGCTGTTCCGGGTACGGAAGAGTTCGAGTTGTTCGTGAAAGAAGTTACCCGCGAGATCACTGTAAAAGCCGGTCAGAAATGTACAGCGGTTCGCCGAATTTTGGTTCCTGAAAATTTGATCGATGATGTGCAACAAGCTGTTGCGGCACGCTTGGCAAGTGTCAAAGTGGGTGATCCAAGTGTGGAAGGTGTGCGCATGGGTTCATTGGCTTCTATGAGTCAAGTGGAAGCTGTTCGCAGCAGCGTCATGGAATTGGCTCAAACACAAGACATCGTTTATGGCGATGTAGAGAATTTTGAAGTGGTGGGAGCTGATCGCTCAAAAGGAGCTTTCTTTTCGCCGATATTATTCCGCAACAACGATCCATTTAATAAAACTGCGGTTCACGATATTGAAGCTTTCGGTCCGGTGGCGACAATCATGCCTTATAAATCCATGGATGATGCGATCTCCTTGGTGAAAATGGGGAAAGGATCTTTGGTTTCGTCTATCGTTACTCCATGTGACAAAGAAGCAACGGAATATGTTTTGGGTGCGGCGAGCATGCACGGACGTATTTTGGTATTGAATAAAGAGTGTGCGAAGGAAAGTACAGGTCACGGTTCACCAATGCCGTTGTTGACGCATGGTGGTCCTGGTCGTGCTGGTGGTGGTGAAGAGATGGGTGGTAAACGAGGGGTGATGCATTATTTGCAGCGCACAGCGATCCAAGGTCATCCAACCACAATCACGGCGATCACGCAACAATTCCAGCAAGGTGCGAAAGGAAATATCGATTCGATCCACCCGTTCAAAAAGCATTTCGAAGAATTGCAAGTAGGAGATCAGTTGATCACGGATAGCCGCTTGATCACACCGGAAGATATTGATGCGTTCGCAGCTTTAAGTGGAGATAATTTCTATGCGCACAAGCGCGAGACGAATTTCGCAGGAACAATGTTTGATGAGCAAGTGGCACACGGCTATTTGATTATGAGTATCTCAGCAGGTTTGTTTGTGGATAGTTATGAGATCAACCCGGTGTTGTTGAACTATGGGATCGATGAGTTGCGATTTACCAAGCCGGTATATGCAGGTGCCAAGATTCACATTCGATTTACTTGTAAAGAGAAGATCAGTCAGGATGTAACTCCGAATGATGCTGATCCAAAAACTAAGATCCAACGAGGTGTCGTGAAGTGGTTGGTAGAAATGTTGGATGACACAGACCAGCCTTTGGTGGGAATTGCCACAATTCTGACCATGGTGAAGAAGAAGGATCAGACAGTGTAAATTATAAGTTAAGTGTAGAGGAGGCATGAGATGTCTCCTCGTTTTTCTGAAAATGCACTTTTTATGATCAACCTGATTATGCGGAAAAAGGAATATATACAATTACGGAGATCCTAAGATTCCTGGTACATGCCCCTTGCGTTAAAGGTTCAAATGACTCGTCTCTTAGCGCAATAAGAATTCCAAAACAGCATTCATGAAAAGATCGGGCGCTTCCGCATGTACCCAATGTCCGGCGCCATGGATCGTTTCCACATGTGAATCCGGGAAGTAGGTTTCCAGTTGATGGAAATCTTCATCCAAAATGTAGTTGGAGCGATCGCCACGAATGAACAGAGTAGGTGTGAACACTTCCTCTTCTGGTAACGCTGCAAGAATATGTGGCATTTCACGTTCCAATACTTCGACGTTCATGCGCCAAGCCAATTTGCCTTTTTCTTTCCAGTAAAGATTCTTCAATAGAAATTGACGTGTGCCCATTTCCGGCACATAAGGAGCTAATAGGTTTTCGGCTTCAGATCGGGAATCCATGGAACTTGCCGAAACTGCATGAATGCCTTTGAGGATCTCTTGATGATGCATCGGATATTGCTTCACACCTATATCAACCACGATCATCTTTTCAATACGCTCTTCATGTAATTGTGCAAAACGCATGACGGTTTTACCGCCCATGGAATGTCCCAACAAGCATGCTTTTTTTAGCTGTAGGTCATCCATCAATTCATGGAGGTCGGCTGCCAAAAGATCGTAATTGAATTCTTCTGACCAATCGGAATGCCCGTGATTACGTTGATCAACAAGAATTACTTGGAAATAGTCGGCTAATTTTTTAGCGTGCGTTTGCCAGTTGTCAGAATTACCGAAAAGTCCGTGAAGTACAATAAGGGGTTTCCCTTCTCCAATTATGCGGTGATGCAGTTTCATGCGGCAAAATTACCACGCAAAGGCAATCTATCCAACTAAGAAATGATTTTTGAGAAGAGTTTATACAGATTCGGAAACTCAAAACCAGTTTGGGCTTCCACGTTCACCTTTGTTGTCTCAATCGTTTTTTCAGTACTTACTGCTTTTTCAGACTGAGGACTAGCTTTAGGAGCAGTGAAGGATTCCGAACTTACTTTCCCGGTAGTGAACTGGTTGTCGTTTGTTTTTTCAATGATCGCAACAATTTCGTCGGCGGAGATCTTGTTCTTGTCAAAAGTGATGATCGCGGTGTTTACTTTTCTTCCGTCCTCGAAATCGAATTGTACGCGGTCGACTGCATTCGTGTTCTTCAAAGCCATTCGGATTGAACCTCCACAAGCATGCTCGCAGGTCATTCCAGACACTTCTACATTCAACTTACGGTTTGGTGTTACTGCCGCCATTGGTTTGTACATCACCTTCTTCTCGATCTTAATGATCTTTTTCTCAGATTTGTTTTCCGAGCAACTGAAAGCAACTAAGCCAATGGTTGCGATTGCAAAAAAGTACTTCATCACCAAGTATTTGACACATCAAAAGTAGCTGTTCGTGAAGGATTTGAAAAGAAAAAAATGTTAAAATACCATCACATGCAGTTGCTGTGTGTTAGAATGGTCAGGTTTCCATCACTTTGCTTTATTTTTGTAGCATGACTGAGATAGTAAATCGCGTTCAAAATAGTGGGCTGATCGCCGTTGATCTGGCTGATTACCTTCCAAAGAATGATCATTTTGCTGGCTTCGATTTTGAGCCGTATTTGTGGAATGGTTTGGTGTTAAAGGAAAAGGATTTTCGTGACTTTGTGAAATCCCATGACTGGTCTCAATATGCCGGCAAGCATATTTACATCTATTGTTCTGCAGATGCAATCCTTCCTTCTTGGGCCTATATGTTGGTCAGTTCGCAGTTGATCGGTATCGCTGCCGGAATTACGGTTGGCGATGTACAGTTGGCGCGTCAGAATGCGATGGCTGAAACCATTCGTTCATTGGATATGGAGCAATTTCGCGACGGGAAGTTGATCATCAAAGGATGTTCGGACATTCCAAATCCAGAAGGAATGATGGCACTTTTCTTAGAACGCGTGCAGCCATTATGTAGTTCGGTTATGTACGGAGAGCCTTGCTCAACAGTTCCGATTTTTAAACGTCGAAAGACATAGTTGCCGAGTGAAATCCTTGGTTTTCCAGTTGATCGAAAGCAGCGGGTATCAATTGCTTTTGGCGTGAGGCCAATTTGAAATTGTCGTGAAAAACGAGAATATCTCCCTTTTTTACGTGTTGAAGCGCATCCAGGATCTTTTGATCTGAATGTGATAGATCATAATCATATGACAACCAGGACCACATGATAATTTGATGTGTTTTGGCGATTTCGCGGGCTTGTTTCGGAAGTATTCTACCGTAAGGCGGACGAAACAAACTGCTAGGTTTAATCTGCTCAAATGCCCGCACGTTTTCTAAATAGGTCTCCGTTTTGGTTTGCGTTCCTTTTAGATGATGCATGGTGTGATTGCCAATCTGGTGACCTTCGCGTTCGATACGTGCTACAATTTCCGGGTAACGTTTCACGTTTTCTCCCACACAGAAAAAAGTGGCTTTCCAATTGCGTTTGGCTAATTCATCCAGAATGAATGGTGTGACATCCGGGTGCGGTCCGTCATCGAAAGTGAGGAAGATAGTTGGTTCAGAAATAGAAAACCTCCACGTGAATGATGGTGTTAACCGATCTATCCAGCGTGGAGGTTTGTAAATTTTCATAGTTCTTAATTGCGAACGGCTGCGGTTTCGTCCATCACAGGCGCCATCAAATCTGAATCATTGAGAATTGCTTCGCTCGGCATGTCAGGCATGTTACCTGGTCCTTCCGGCAATTGTCCTTGATCAGCAGCGGCTAATACGCCCATGTAAACGCCCAAAGCATCTAAGTTTCCTTGTAAATTCACTAGTTGACCTGAGTAATAACCGTTTCCACGACCAACTTCACCGTTTTCACGAGCCATTTGCTCCAGTGACTTGTACAAGGCTACTAATTTGTTGCCGTAAAGTTCGCCTGAGAATTTCTCCAATCTTGCTGCAAAAGCACCTGATGGATTCCCCAATAATTTGTCTACTGCTATCTGACGCATTTGTAAATAACTTGCTACAGCTGCAGCAAGATCTGTGTAGTTACGCCCGGCAATTGAAGCCTCAGATTCTGTAAAGTACGTAATGGTGCCTTCCAATTGGTTAGCAACTACTGCCCCTAATTTCTCAGCTTCTGTTTTGGCTCCTGCACGGTAAAGCAAGGTTACATATTCATGCAAGTTTCCGTCTGAGTACATGAAGTATTGTGCACCATCCGATCCTTGTAAACCACGTGTTTTTCCAGCTTGTTCCCCATAGTCGATCACAATCTCTGCAGGCATAACTTCCAAAGAACGTTTGATCAAATTCACCGCTCGTTTCTTGTAGTCTGCAATGCGACCATCAGCTCCCTCGATTACATTTTGAAGTGAGTCAGCACGTTCTTTTTGTCCTGCTGCGCGAAGTCCTTTGATAGCCGGTGTGAAGTTGTTTACGTTCGCTTTCTCTTGTTCAGCCATGGCAACATAATACCCTGCCAATTGACCGAATTGTGAGCGGTATTGCGTTGTTTGACGGCGTGCGTAGTAATCTGTCAATACATCTGCATCGTTCATCTTACCATACTTGTATTTTGTCATCAAGTTGGTGTACATCACTTCAGCATCGAATGGTTGGTTCGGGTTAGATTCAATAGGTGAGATCTCCCAAGCCATTCCGTTTTGACGCAGGAATCCGGCTTTGTAAAGAGCCATTGAAACTTCAGTTCCTCCAGGAGAAGAGAAGTACATGGCGCGTTTCCATTCGTTGTTGTTCATCATATCCAAGATCATCAAATCAGATCTTGTGATCGCGCGATTATCAAAACTGAAACGGATCTCATCTTCCAACTGACCTTTCTCTTGAGCTGTTACGATACCACTTTTTACCGCATTGTCCTTGTTTACTTTTACAATGAATCCACTGCATGGGAAAGCACGGTATTGGTTACCTTGACTCGTCAACATATTGTCATCATTTTTGATGAATTTCATCGCTTCGTCGATCGGAAGGTAAGACCATGATTTTTCCCACTCGAACAATTGCTGTTGCACAGCCTCCAATTGTTGTTGGTTACCCGTAATAATTCCGTTTTGGTATCCATCAAAGATCTCCATCACACCGTTCGTCATTGCTTCGACCACCGTTGCATTGGCAGAATCAGCAGAAACTGCAAACGAAGCTTTGATCTGATTCAAGCGCTCGTTCAATCCCGGATCTGATGCGTTCAATCCTTCAGCCATGCCCATCAAAGCTCGTTGGAACTGAGAATAAGCTGCGTTGAATTGAGGCAAATTGTTTTTCTTTTTCAGTTCGAATAAGCGATTTAACTCAGTAGCGTTTACACCACCATTTGCTAATTCCACACCAGAAGCAAATAATACTTGATCCGTTCCTCCCGCATACATTAGGATCTGATCTTCACGGAATGAAATTGGAAGCGGCTCAGACTCGTATTGTTTCATCATCATTTGTTCTGTATACCAATCAGTATCGAACAAGCTGGTGTTACACACGCGGATATCTGTAAATTTCCCTTCAACTTCTTGTAAATACCACAATGGGAAAGTATCGTTATCCCCCGCAGTGAATAGAATTGAGTTCGGTGCACAAGAAACCAAGTAATTGTAGGCAAGATCTTGAGCTGACGTTTTTTCTGAACGGTCGTGATCATCCCAACCTTGTTCTGCCATGATGTAAGGAACTACACCGGTTAATAAGGTTAATACAACCGCTCCAACGTTCGGACTCGAAATCACTTTACGCAAAGCCCAGGCGATTCCCATAAATATGGCGCCGATCACTAAGATCACAAACCATGCTTTTAAGGTTACTGTTCCACCAAAGAAGGCCAAGAACACCACAAAAGCAGTTGTACCCAAGGTTGCAACACCGAATCCTTTCCATTCTTCTTTGCCGAAATTCTTGTACGCTTCATACAATGCCAAAACTCCCAAACCGATCCACATAGCAAAGGCGTAGAATGATGCAGCATAGGCATAATCACGTTCGCGTGGTTCGAAAGGTTTTTGGTTCAGGTAAAGCACGATCGCCAATCCTGTGAAGAAGAAGGTTAGGAAAACCACAAAGGCGTCTTTCGGCGCGCGGTAGATGTGGTAGATCAATCCGATCACGCCCAAGATCAGTGGTAACATCCAGAACGTATTATTCGCTGGGTTCTCCTTCGTAAAGCTTGGTGCAATACTTTGGTCTCCAATACGTCCGTTGTCAATGAAAGCAAATCCTGATTTCCAGTTTCCGCGCATTTCATCACCGTGTCCTTGAATGTCATTCTGACGACCGGCAAAGTTCCACATGAAATAGCGCCAGTACATCCAATTGATCTGATAAGCTCCAAAATAAGTCAGGTTTTCGCCAAAGGTAGGCAGGCGCAAACCGTCCGTTCCGATTTCAGTTCCAGGTTCAGCAGGGTCGTATCCAGACCAATTCTTGTAAGCAATGATCTTTGCATCTTCCGGATTTGCAGACGTATAGTACATACGCGGCAAGAAAGTGCTTTGATCGTATTTCGGAACATTGTTGTGACGTACTTTTTCGTTTGAAGAGAAGTACTTCTCCACAACTGTATATTGCGCTCCTTTTGATTTTGCGTAAGCATTTGCTTGGCTTTCACTTTTGAACGCTTTCAAGTCGTTACCTCCCACTTGTACTACGAAACGGCGCAAAAAGAATGGAGAAAGATCCCCCCAAGTCTCACGTGGCGCTTCCTTAGAGTTCCAGTATGGTCCGTTCAAAATAGGCCAAGAACCGTATTGCTCACGTTTCAAATATGCGTGAAGCGTTACCAGGTTTTCAGGGTCATTTTCATCCAAAGGTGTATTCGCTTGGGAACGGATCACGATTACAGCAAATGATCCATATCCGATCACAAGTACCACAAACGACCAAATAATGGTGTTCAACAATACTTTTTGCTTGCGGATCGTGTAGCGAATTCCCCAAAGAACAGCCAGAATCAATAAAATAAAGAAGAAGATCGTTCCTGTGTAGAAAGGCATTCCCATCGAATTCACGAAAGTCACCTCAAAACCTGATGCCATAGCAACCAATCCCGGGATGATACCTTCTTGAATGAATCCAAGAGCAGCCACAGAGATCAGACCTGTTAAAATGATTCCTTTTAATGTTGTTTTCTCCCATATTTGGAAGTACATCACGAAGGCAATTGCAGGAACTACAAGTAGACCAAGTAAGTGAACCCCAATCGCCAAACCAAATAAGAACATGATTAGGATCATCCAGCGCATTGGGCGTACATCTTTGCTCAATTCACCTGCTTTGATGGCAGTCATTTCGTGATCCCACTTCAAAATAGCCCAGAAAATAATTGCTGTAAACAATGAAGACATGGCGTAAACCTCACCTTCTACTGCTGAGAACCAGAATGAGTCTGAGAAGGCATATGCCAAAGCTCCGATCGCACCTGCACCTAGGGCTGCAATTTGATCACTTTTAGACCAATCGCGGCTTTTGCGTTGCAAGATCTTTTTAGCCAACATGCTAATTGACCAAAACATGAACAAAATTGTAAACGAACTGCTCAATGCAGAAAGTCGGTTGATCCAAATCGCCACTTCTTCAGGAGCTGCAAAGAATGAGAACAAACGTCCCAAGATCATAAACAATGGTGCGCCCGGAGGGTGACCAACTTCCAATTTGTAAGCGGCAGTAATATATTCACCACAATCCCATAAACTGGCAGTATCTTCCAGTGTGATAAAGTAAACGGCGGTAGCGATTAGAAATACGAACCAGCCAACAAGATTGTTCAATTTTGTATAATTCATGACTTCTTGTAAAGTTAGACTTGCGAAAATAAGAATATATTGCAAGCGAGCAGGGGGTATTTACTTAAAAAAGCTAAACGAAAGGTGTTAACAAATTGCCCTTTTTTCTTCTTTTCGAATTCAATCGGTTTGACACGGTGTTTACTTAATTGAATGAATACCAATTGGAAAAAGTTTTCGGGACAAAAAATGAGGGATTTTTTTTGTGATTTCCTTGTAAGAACAAAAATTCGTTCTAAATTTGCACTCGCTTAACAACGGTTAGGTTTTGAATGACCCATGGTGTAACTGGCAACACGTCTGATTTTGGTTCAGAAGAGTCTAGGTTCGAGCCCTAGTGGGTCAACAACGAGAGGAGTGTACTTGCACTCCTCTTTTTTGTTTGGCAAATTTTTTAAGACATGAGCGAAGACAAACGAACAGAACTAAGTAAACTCGGTGAATTCGGAACAATTAGTCACTTGACCAAGGATTTTAAGAATCGTCAGGATTCTACCGTCTTCGGAATTGGAGACGATGCGGCAGTGATCGAACGCAACGAGGAAGAATTTACTTTAATATCAACGGATTTGTTGATGGAAGGCATTCATTTCAATTTGATGTATATGCCGTTCAAACATTTGGGATATAAAGCGGTAGCAGTGAATGTTTCCGATATTCTGGCCATGAACGGAACTCCGGAACAGATCACAGTTTCAATGGCAGTTTCTAACCGTTTTCCTTTAGAAGCATTAGAAGAATTGTACGAAGGAATTCGCTTGGCTTGTCAAACCTATAATGTGGACCTAATTGGCGGTGATACAGCATCTTCTCCATCCGGGCTGAATTTGTCAATCACAGCGATTGGTCGTGTGAAGAAAACGCAAATCGTTTATCGCAGTGGTGCTCAGCCAAATGACCTGGTTGTTGTTACCGGAGATTTAGGTGGTGCGTATATGGGTTTACAAGTATTGGAGCGCGAACGCAGCGTATTTGAAGCAAATCCTGCTATTCAACCCGATTTGGATGGCTTTGATTATATCATTCAGCGACAATTGAAGCCGGAGGCACGACAAGATGTTATAGGTTTCTTGCGTGAATTAGACGTGTTGCCAACTTCTATGATGGATATTTCGGATGGATTGGCATCTGAAGTTTTGCACTTATGTAAGTCGAGCAATACTGGCGTACGCTTATACAACAACAAATTGCCGATCGATACTCAGACTTCTACAACAGCAATTGATTTTAATTTGGATCCAGTTACCTGTGTTTTGAACGGTGGTGAAGATTACGAGTTGGTATTTACCGTAGCTCCATCGGATTTCGACAAGATCAAAGGGAATCCGCATATGAGTATTGTCGGTTACATGACAGACATCAGTGAAGGGCACTATTTGGTAGATACGAATGATTCATTAGTTCCATTGCGAGCTCAAGGGTGGGATGCCTTTCAATAAATAGGCGAAAAGTTTAGACAATAAAAAAGGCGCTTCGAAAGCGCCTTTTATTATTTTGATCCTTTTTTATCTTTTTTTCTCATTGGATCCGTGATATCGTTTCCGTCATCGTTTGGATCTGTGCTCTCTGGATTCGATTCAGTTTCTGATCCGTCACCAGTAATTCCTTTTTCTGTTGGAACAGGAATAGATTGCACATTCGGACGGATATCCTCTTTCTGACAGCTTGCTGCCACGAATAATAATGCCGCTATGTAAACAATCTTTTTCATGAGATGAACTCTATTACGAACAAATATACGTGAATTGATTTGATTAATCCAAATTTTCTAGAGGAATTTTGAGTAAAACGCGTGTTCCTTTGATTGAATTGTCTGGATTCATCATTTGAAATGGTCCAATCAACTCATAATCTTTCTTCAATATCGTTCGAATTAAGGTAATTCGTTTGGATGTAATTTCCATGCCTTGTGACTTGTGATCACCAGCAAAACTGGCTTTTTTCTTCAGTGAAAAGTCAATACCGATCCCATTATCGTCAATACAAATCTCCAGTTGATTGGCGATCACTTTCAGGATAACATCAATTCGACCTTTTTTCGTCTCATCTGGAAGAATTCCGTGAATGATACTGTTTTCTACGAAAGGCTGTAAAAGCATGGCTGGTACAGTCACGGTATCTGTATCAATAGCATCTGTATCGATCTCATATGTAAACCGATCTTTAAAGCGCATGGCTTCAAGAGATAGATACAATTCCAGTCGTTCCAACTCCTGCGTTAAAGAAACCATGTTGTCACCCTCTGCTGCTGTGTCCAGGTTTTTTCGGATCAACTTGGCAAAACTTGTTAAATAGCGGTTGGCTGAAAGCTTGTCTTGGGTATTAATGAAGTACTGAATCGAATTCAATGAGTTGAATATGAAATGGCGATTCATGGAAGCATTCAGCGATTGTTGTTCTAAGGCAAGTAGTCGGGTTTTGTTTTCCAGGTTCTCTTTGTAATTGCGTTCGCGTTCGCGGCGAATTTGATACCTGAAGTACATTCTAACTAAAAGCGCTGCAGTAAGCAATAAAAGTAGGTAGAACCACCAGGTACGCCAAAAAGGTGCTCGGATGAATATAGGGATGGTTTTGGATTCGGAAACATTGCCCATTTCGTCAATTGCTCGGATATTCAAGGTGTAATCTCCATCCGCAAGATTAGAAAGGGAAATGGTTGAATTGTAAGATGGAGGAGACCATCCAGCTTCTTGTCCTTCGAGCCAGTATTGAAACATCACAGCATCCGGATCTTGAAGTAAAATTCCATCGATATCGATGGTGATGTTGTTCTTGTTGTAAGGCAATTCGAGTCCGAACGGAACGCCAAATTGGTTGACTTTAACGTTTTCATTCGTGGTCCAAGGGGTGTAGTTGACCAATAAATTTCTGAAATGAATGCGCGGTTTGAAGGCAGTATTTCCAGATTCCATCTTGCGCGAGATATCCACGCGACACAAACCTTCGGTAGTTCCAAACCAGAGGTAGCGATTGTCGAAATAGGAAGAATTGATATTTGATTCCAAACTAATAAGTCCGCTATTGATTCCAATTCTGCTTCTTGGAATGATCTTTTCTTCTCCCGCATCGAACACGTATACGCCATTGTTAGTACCTACGTACATCATGTCGTGGATCAATTCCATGAAATTGATGAATCGTGCATTACTCTTATTACCGATGTGTACGTTTTTAAAGGAAATTCCGTCATAAACAAACAAGCCACTTTCAGTTCCTATCCATAAACGATTCAATTTGTCCAATTGAATGGATGTAACGCCACTCTTGAATTGCTTCAACATGACGACGCTATTCTTCTTTAGATCGATTTCGAAAAGTCCGTTCGAGCCGGCAGCAACCAACCTTCCATTAAATAGCAGTAATTGCCTAACCGATCCCAAATTTATCAATTGACGACGGTTGAGGTTGAAAAGTTTAACGGTACCATTTTCTATTGTTCCAAGGCCATCTTCTCCGGCAAAATAGATCTTTCCGTTTTGCAGACGTTCCAGAAATCTGATCAGACCATCGTCTGAACTAATCGGAAAATGTTCAAACTTTCCGTCTTTTTTTCGGTAGATCCCAATTTCTGTTCCTAGCCAAAGATCTTTACCATCTTGTTCGATTGACCATACGCTTGAGGCGGGGAAATCAAAAGTCTTAACTTTTCCATTGGACTTTAAGAGGAACAAACCTTTGTCGTAGCTTCCACAGTAATAACCTTCCCCAGGAATCTTGAGTGTGGCCAAGATCAGGTCACTGGGTAGACCATTTTTACTGTTGTAGTTTACCAGATCTTCACCGCAGAATTTGAGCAAGCCTTTTCCATCTGAGCCAAACCAACTGTTGCCTTCCTGATCTTGAAAAAAACAGTTCTGGCTTGCAATTGGCATGCCATTCAGGTCGTTAATCCATTTTAAACTGCTACCGTATTTGGCTACACCAAAATTCGATGTTACCCAAAGGTTTTGGTTTTTATCTACAAAGCAACCTGTGATGTAGGCATCCGTGTTTGGCAAAAACAAGGAGTCTAGTTTCGAATACGCGGCGTTTGTTTTGAAAATACCGTCGTAAAAAGAGGCAAGATAAAGTTGATTCTTCTTATTCGCGATGTATGAAAAACTTCTGTTCCCAAGTTGCTTGACCCATTTGAAGTTTTGTCCATCCGAAGATTGATACAACCCATCTCGGGTGGCAACTAGTAATTGATCATTAAAAATGTGTAAGTCCCGGCATTCCGCAGCATCCTCATTGCCCTGAAATAATTTAAGAAGCTTGTTTTTGTGGACTTCGAAGATTCCTGCTCCTTCAGTGGCAATAATAATGTGGCCTTTAAATGAGACGATATCTTTTACAAATACGGTACGAAGCGACTCTCCAAGTGACCAATTCTTTGCTTTTCCATCAACAATTTGCGTCACGCCTCCCGGGTGTCCTACCCAAATTTCTCCTTTGATATTCGTTAGGCTACTGATGCGGTTGTTCAATAAACCACTTTCTACAGGGAAAGGGAAAAATGATTTTCCGTTGAAAATGGCTAATCCTCCCGGGGTTCCTACCCACAAATAACCGAACTCATCCTGGGTGATACATTGCACTTGGCTCTGTGGCAAACCTTTGTCATTCGAATAACTGATGAAGGAATAGTTTTGACCAAGAATGTTTAAATAAACCAGACAAAACAAGGACAACAAAAAGGAATTGAGCCGCATTCAATCAACTTTTCAAAAGCTTCACAAAATCAGTTACTCGGTTACGTGCAACTGGAATACGTAATCCACCTTTCAATACTGCAAAATGTCCATCTTCGTTCACATACTCTACTAAGCGATTCAAGTTAATGATATGCGATTTGTGTACGCGAAAGAATTTGGCAGGATTGAGGATATTCTCGTAAATCTTCAAGGTTCTTGTGTCCAAGTAGCGTGTACCGTCTTCAAAATAGATCGTTGTACAATTCCCGCTAGCCTCTAAATGTGTGATCGTATCGTCCTCCACGATTTTCAAGCCTTTGGTGTGGCTGATCGCAATTCGATTCGTTGTTTTATTGCGCAGTAATTGGTCGGAAAGGTTGTTCAAACTTCTAAAGTAAGTCACATAGTTCTCCGGATCTTGACCAAAAACTTTATTGGCATCAACTAATTTCTCCACGGCACTGCGCAGATCATCAATATCAATCGGTTTCAACAAATAATATACGGCACTGGCATTAAAAGCGCGAACGGCATAATCTTTAAACGCTGTTACGAAAACCACTAAGAAGTTCTTTTCTTCAACTTCCTCCAGTAGTTCAAATCCTTCTGCTCCGCTTGGCATGCGAATGTCCAGAAAAACAACGTCAGGTTTAGATGTGGCAATCAATGCCTTGGCCTGCTCTTTCCCAGATGCTTCTCCAATGACTTCAATTTCCGGACAGAAATCGTCTAACATCATTACGAGATTCTTTCTTGCGTACTCTTCGTCGTCGACGATCAAGGCGCGTAATCGGGTTGTTTCCATAGTCAGAAGTATTAACAATAGCTAGCTCTAAAATAGCGGAATATTTAAATCCGCTTATGAATTTAGAACCATTCAAGTTGTGGTTTTAACCGTAAACAAATCTAATGAAACCATTCAATCAACGCTTGCTACTTTACAGGTTTTTTTGAAAGCCAAAATTAGATTGCTAACAATTCGCTGAGTATTGCAGAAAGGGTCTCCAGTTCTTCCACTTGCCCCATGTGACCGCTATGACTCAATTCAATGTAATTGACACTATTATTCAGGCAAAAGCTCAATACGTCCATCTTAGGAATCAGGGAGTCATATCTGCCCTGAATGAAGGTGAATCTATCCTTATTTTGTAAGACCAAATGTGCGTTGTCACGTCGATCGCGCATGGCTTGTGCTGCATGTGCAATCGCTTTTGGGTGCATAGTTAGCGCTGCTTGTTTATAAAGTTGAATAGCCTCTACGCGATCTTTTTGCCAAAATAAAATAGGAATAGCTTCTTGTATGAAAACGGCTGCTTTTTCTTGAACAAGATCAATCACCCGATTCCTGTCCAATTTCTTTGATTCTGAATCCGCCCAAGGATGGGAGTGGAGCAAATACACGTGTTCAAATTCCGGATGTTTACGGATCAATTCCAAAGCGACATAACCTCCCATGGAATGACCAACAATCTGAGCTTGCTGCCAATTTTTTGCCTCAATTAGCTCCCAAACAAGATCAGCAGCATGTTCTATCGTAATTGGCTCGCCTGGGAAATCCGGGCTTTTACCATGTCCGGGAAGATCTACACAAATAGCAGTTACAGGTAAACGCTTTGCCAGATCGTGCCACATGGTTGCATTTTCCATGAAGCCGTGTAAAAAGATTACCGGTGTGCCAGTCCCGTGTATTTCAAAGTGCAAAGACATGTGATCAGCGCTGTTCGTTCATCAAGGTTTCGATTTCTTCTACCTCGATTGGGATGTTGCCCATTAAGTTAAAGGGACTTCCATTTGCTTGTACAACAAGATCGTCCTCAATGCGAATTCCTAGTCCTTCTTCAGGAATATAAATTCCCGGCTCGCATGTGAACACCATATTTGCCTGGATCGGTTCGTGCCAGATTCCAACATCATGCGTGTCCAGTCCCAAGAAGTGAGAAGTTCCATGCATAAAGTACTTTTTATAAGCTGGCCAATTTGGATCTTGGTTTTTGATATCTGTTTGATCGATCAGCTTGAGCTGCAATAGTTCTGCTTCCATCAGTTTACCAACTTGTTTGTGGTACTCAGCCATCATAGTTCCTGGAACCAACAATTGTTGTGCGGCATTTTTCACGCGAAGCACGGCATTGTACACGTCTTTTTGTCGGGCTGTAAATCTTCCGTTTACTGGAACACAGCGCGTAAGGTCAGAACTGTAATTTGCATATTCAGCACCCACATCAAGTAAGATCACTTCCCCATCTTTACATTGCGCGTTGTTTTCAATATAATGAAGCACACAGGCATTCTTTCCGCTTGCTACGATAGGGGTATAGGCAAAACCTTTGGAGCGATTTCTTAGAAATTCGTGTGACAGTTCCGCCTCGATCTCATATTCCCATACTCCTGGTCTGATAAAGCCAAGAAGTCTGCGGAATCCTTTTTCCGTGATATTACACGCTTCTTGCATCAAATTCAGCTCGATCGCTTCTTTCACTGAACGGATCTTGTGCATGATTGGTGCACTTTTATGTACCTGATGCGCTGGATAATCTTGTTTTACTTGTATAATGAAACGGTCTTCACGCGTTTGAACGGTAGTATCTGCACGCAAGTGTTCATTCGTGTTCAGATAAATGCCAGTTGCCTCCGCCATCAATTGTTTAAAGATGGTCGGAAATTGTTGCAACCAATAAACGGTTTTGATACCGGAAGTTTCGAATGCTTGGTCTTTATTAAGTTTTGCTCCTTCCCAAATCGCAATATGGTCATTGGTTTCTCGCAAAAAAAGAATTTCACGATGAGCATCATTAGAAGCATCCGGAAATAAAACCAGAATACTTTCTTCTTGATCTACTCCGGATAAATAAAATATGTCGCGATGCTGTTGAAACGGCATCGTAGCATCTGCGCTAATCGGATATATATCGTTGGAATTGAAGACAGCCAAGGTCTTTGGTTGCATTTGCGCAACATATTTCTTTCTATTGGCCACAAAAAGTGACGCGTCAATGCGATGGTATTTCATGTTTTTGATCTGAGGGTTTGAAAGTAGTGAAATTTAGTGGTTTTGAGAAAAAAATCAGCATTGAAGTAGATCGTAAGTAGTTTACGAGCTACTGGATGCAACTTTGCTCTACAAATTCGATAGCACTATGAAAACGATTTATGAAAGTATTTTGATCCAAACGATTCAATGGGAAGGAAACAGTGGTGAAATTTTGATTTCAGGAGAGATCAGCGATCGTATGGGGTCGTACAAAGGTGAACTTTTTTTGCAAGCCAACGAATTGAATAAGATCTTGGGAGTTCTCTCTGCAAATGGTGTCGAAATCGATATGGACAAAAGTTGGAGAGCAGTTGCTATGCCAGATGGTGAAATGATGTACTTTTTAGAAATTCCACGTGAAGTATCTGAACAAGTGATTTTGCCTTTCTCCATGTTGCCCAATGAACACAAGTTACTTCGTGCCTAATCGGAGTGGGAAACATTTTTTTTGTAATCTCTAAAAAAGTTGTATTTTCGACATAGTCTAAACACGGACGATTGGTTTGAAATACTATTGAAAATGAAAAAGATAATCCTATTTTGTGCGCTTGGTTTCATGGTTGCAACCGGATGTAAGAAGACAAAGCATGAGGTAATTCCTGCTCCTGTGGAGACGGTAGACTTGAATGCAGAGTTTTCTGGAGATATCAATGGTGCTCCTGTTTACTTGAAGCAAGGTGTGCAAGGATACTACTTGGATGCGAATAAGACCAAAGTGATCTTACCTGCTCCTCAACCTTCAGCTGCTATTTACTATGCTGATATGAAATCAGGACAGACTTTAGTTTCTGTTAAAGTAAATTTAGGTAGCGTTTTGTTTGATGCAGCTACATCTTCAGATCAAAACCCCACTTTACAACAGTTGAATGACTTCATCAATGCGAATTTGACTCCGACCTACAGTACTGGTGGTGCTTCAGGTTTTGAAGTAGTTTACCGCGACGCAACTGGCGCTGTTTGGACATCCGATGCAGCTGCAGGACCACAAGATGTTGAATTCACGTCGATTGTTCAGGAAAGCGATGCTACAGGTGATTACTTTAAGTTCATTTGTACATTCAATACAACAGTTTACAGAACAGTAGGACCGGACACATTCTCATTGCCAATTCAAAATGCAGTGTTGAAAGGATGGTTCAAACGTTAAATAAGAAATTCCTTCGAAAGCCATTTGTAACTTACAAATGGCTTTTTTCGTATTAGGGAGTATGCAACAGGTTAGAATAGGAATAGTAGGAGATTTTAACTTCACGTACAACACACATCATGCGACCAATTTGGCTTTGGATCATGCTGGTCGGTTCTTGGAGGTGGAAGTTTCTTATTACTGGCTGAAAATTGCGGAAGTTCTTTCCATGAAAACGAATCAATTGGCCGCGTTTGACGGATTTTGGTTAGCTCCAGGCCCCTATTTGAATATGTTTTATCTGAATGGTGTAATTGACCACCTCATTCTTCAAAAAGCACCAGTTTTTATAACCGGAGAAGGATTCAAATCTTTTATGGATGTCCTCATCCAACGCAATCAGTTGAATGCCGGGGGAGAGAAGCTGATCTCGGAAAATTTAGTAGAGGGAAATCACTTCGAAAGACTACACATTATTCCGTATTCTTCTGCAATGATCCAATTGTATGCTACCCGAAGTAATGAAGAACTTACGGCTACACGATACAGTATGTATCCACAATTGATCGATGCCCTAGTGAATGCTGAACTGGATATAGAAGCGCATAATCAATTTGAAGAACCTGAAATTGTGAGTATGAAGAACAAAGGGTTTTTCGTTGCTTGTGGTTTTTGTCCTCAAATCACTTCAACGCGTGACTTACCGCACCCGTTGGTCTATACGTTCATAAAGGCTTGTATGATCGAATCAGTCGAGTAGTTCGTTCTGCTGATTATTTTCAAAATAAGTGTCTATATCCAAAGAAGTACCTAAAGCAGCTTGAACTGCGAGTACATCGCACCTTTCATTTTCCGGATGTCCAGCGTGTCCTTTCACCCATTGGAAAGATAATTGAAACCCTTCACTAGCTCTCACATAGCGCATCCATAAGTCTGGATTTTTCTTCTTTTTAAATCCGGTTTGGATCCATCGTCGCAACCAACCTTTGGTGATAGCATCAATTACGTACTTAGAATCCGAATGAACAACAATTGGATGAGTCTTTGTCTTCAAGGATTCAATAGCCACGATCACGGCTAAAAGCTCCATGCGGTTGTTCGTCGTCATGCGAAAACCTTGAGATAACTCTTTGTAGTTATCCTTAAATCTCAATACAATACCGTATCCTCCCGGACCGGGATTGCCTCGGGCTGAACCATCTGTAAAAATCTCTATCACTGAGGACATGTTGTAAAGTTACACTTTCATTTTTTACAGAAGGATAAATTCTATAATAGTTAAAAAAGGTTAAAATATTATTCAAGTCAATTACCCGGATAACGATTGTTACATCAATTAAATGGATGAAATGTTTGATTTTATAGACGAACTGAAATGTGCAATTTTGCTGATGATTTTGGATTGGTTAGATACTTGTCATGTAAGCGAAAAAGTATCATATTTGTAATGAATTCGAGAGCACTGATGCAAGTCAGTTTTCTTATTCAGTGAATAGTGGTTAGGTTAGGTTTACAAAAAGCGGTTGTCGCCAGACACTGCTTTTTGTGTTTAAGGGAATACAAAAAAAGGAGGCCCAGCCTCCTTTTTTATTTCATGTGATCTTTTAGTTTTTCTTGTATACATCTACAAAACCGTCTTTTTTCAAGTAAGTTCCGTCTTTCAATGTTCCATCGAAAATGTAGAAATATGTTCCTTCATTCACAGGCTCTCCGGAATCTGTTTTTCCGTTCCAGAATTCAGTGCCGGTTTGATTTTGGGCTATGTGGATGACATTGCCCCAACGATTCATGATCGTAATATGGAATGAAGCAAAAATGTCATAAGGGAACGAGAATGTTTCGTTTTCACCATTTCCGTCAGGAGTGAAAACGTTTGGCATTACAAAGTCACCATTCACTTGAATATAGATTGTTGCTAGATCAGTACAACCCAAATTATCTTGGATCACAAGCGTGATTGGAATCGAACCCGGGCTCACATATGTCGATGAAACCGATGCTCCTGTAGGATTGGTGAAAGGTGCCGTATTTCCAAGGTTCCACGTCCAGGAAACAATTGGGTTAAGGGATGTGGACTCATCGGTATAGATCACCGTTGCACCTAGATCCACTTCTGTATTGCTCGCAGAAAATGCTGCATCCAAGCCGTTGTCCGGAATGGTAATTGGGTCTAATGGGTATAATACCTGACAATTGTTGCTATCTGTAATTGTTACCGTTGGATTGAAGGTGTTTACATCCAAATACGTGTAGTCGAATTGAATGGAATCATTAACAATTGTTCCATCATCCAGATTCCAGACAATATTCGTAACGTTTGAATTAGGCCCCAGATCGAAACTCACATCCTGACCACACAATGAGGCGCTTTGACTCCAACTTGGATCAGCTGTAGGTCCAAAAATAGTCAGATAATCTAACAAAGTAGTGTCACTTGTACAACCGTATTGATCTGTAATAGTCAAGGAAACACTATAGGTTCCGGGATACACGTAAGTGTTGCTTGGGTTTTGTAAACTCGAGAATTTACCATCACCAAATACCCAGTTGAAATTGTTTATTGTACCATAAGTTAAGCTGTTATCTGTAAATGTGGCAAAAACCGGTGGACAAAGGAAATCTCCATTTGCATTTGTCGCAGCACCATCCAGCGAATAATCAATGATTGCTACAGGTGTTGAGATCGTCACGGTTTGTTCCAAAGTGTCTTTACATCCATTGGCGTCTGTAGCGATCAATGTATACACGTGATCAGTATGATCCGTAGCGTTTCCAGGTTCGTTAAAAGAATTGGTGAAATCCGGCGAAGTTGATGCATTGTTTCCATCAATGAACCATTCGTAAGTAATTGGATTTAATCCTGTAGTGCTATTCGCTGTTGGAACAGGTTGATTCTCACAAACCACGGTTGGGATCGTAAAGTTAGCGACAGGTTTGGTAACAGAAATGGTCACGGAAGTTGGAGCAGAAACACAACCAAATTCATCTGTTGCTATTAAAGTTACCGGGAAAGTTCCTTCAGTAAGGAACGTATGAGAAACACTCGTTCCTACAGCAGTTGTCGTCTGAGTAGATCCGTCATCCGGAAAACCAAACAGGAATGATTCTAAAGGAACACCGTTGTTCGTTACCACGCTTGAGTTGGTGAATTGAACCAGAAAAGGAGCGCATCCGGCTTGATCATTTGCGCTAATTCCTGCTTGAGGTAAAGCCAAAGCAATCATTGGTGCAAAGGTCGCGTCATCTGCACAACCAACTGAATTTGTTGCTGTTAAGGTAATGGTAAAGGTGCCAAACGAAGGATACGCATAGTTTGGATTGGAACCTGAGACCTGAGCGCCATTGCCCATGTCCCACGTATAAGTGCCAAAAGGATGTGTAGAAGTGCTGCTTTGGTTCATGCTAAACGTACTTCCAACACAGACACTATCGTTTGAAACACTAGCAATGTTGGCTATTGTTTGCGAAATATGAACGATTTGTGTCGTACTATCTGAACAACCTGTTGTGTAGTTATGGATAACTTGTGTGATCGTGTAGGATCCGTAGTTGGTGTAATTATGTGAAGTGCTTCCTAAATTCAAATCATCGAAGTCCGGATCGTCAAAATTTGTCACTGTGCCATCTCCCCAACGCCAGATCATTTCGCAATCATCAGACAATTTACCGATCTTAGAGTCGTCATTAACTGCCACATTAACAGGGAAACTTGCCGGGTTGCAGTACAGGGTTTGAGCCGGGTTAAAAATGGAGATAGGTGCTTTGATGTAAACCGCATCCGAAATGGTCAAGGTATCTCTACAACCGCGGAAGTTTACAATTAACGTGACATCAAAATATCCAGTATCAGACGCATACGGATAATTTGGGTTTTGCTGTGTTGAGGTACCTCCATCGCCGAAGTCCCAAGAGTAAGTCACTTCATCCGGCGTGTGTGGCGCACTAATGATTGAAAGGTCTGTGAATGAAATGTCTGTCTTTGCACATTCCGGAGTTGCGTCAATGCTAAAGTTGACTTGATCGATATGTCCAACTTGAATAAACTCCGGCATTATTAGCGTGTCGATACAACCATTTTGGGTGATGATTACCAAGGACACATCATAAACACCAACAGCGAAGTTATGTGGTGGTGGAGTTTGTCCATTAAACGTTGTTCCATCCCCAAAATTCCATAAATAAGTAGTAATTGGATCCGGCGAGGTAGAGTTTTGAGTAAACTGCACCGTTAATGGATCACAACCCATTTGAACATCACTTGTGAAATTGGCTACAGGCGAACTCAATACGACTGCCGGACCAGTAAATGACGCCGTACAACCATTTGTTCCGGTCATGGTCATAGTTGGTACATAAGACCCGTTTCCATTGTACACATGAGTTGGTGGTGTGGCACCGGTGAATGTGGCTCCGTCCCCAAAGTCCCATACAAAGCTAGATCCATTGCCGCTTTGATTGGTGAAACTTACCAATAATGGAGAACATCCAGTAAGCGGCGTTGCTGTAAAAGATGGAGTAGGAGCGGGAAGTACAGTAATTTGCTGACTGGTTGAAGCCGTACAACCAATACCTGTATTTTGTGACGTTAAATTAATCGTGTATGTTCCCGGTGTTGAATAAGTAACAGAATTACTTTGTGCCGATCCACCAGCGGGATTTGCTCCTGTAAAGGTCCAGTTCCAACTGTTTGCGCCTAATGTAGAGTTATCGCTTATCGTAACTGGTGTATTTTGACATGCTGTTGCCGGAGCATTGATACCTGCTTGGAAGTTGCTAACTACAATAGACTGAATCAAAGTGTCCTTACAGCCAAAACTATTCGTTACGATCAATGAAACGGTGTAATTACCCGCAGTGGAGTAGTTTACTGCCGCCGGATTTTGATTGGTTGAAGTTTGCCCATTTCCGAAGTCCCAAATATATGATGCTCCACCTATAGAAACGTTGCTAAAAGTTACTCCTACCGGTAAAGCACAGCCGTTTGTCGAAGTGGAAAATCCTGCTGTTGGAAGCGGATTAACGGTGATGTAGTTCGTTTTAACCTCTGCATCAGCTTGTCCGTTAGAAGCTTGCGCTACAAGAGTAACTGTGTATGTGTTCGGGATGGTATATGTATGCGTTGCATTAGTCGCAGTTGATGAATTTCCATCACCAAAGTCCCAAGAATAATTGGTGATCGCAGCCGTACCTTGGGTTGAGGTATTTGTGAACGTGATCGTTTGACCTGCGCAAGCTGTTGTTGGATTGGCAGTGAAATTTGCATTTGGTGGAGTTTGTGCAATCGCTGCTTGTGCCGAAAGGGCAAAAATGGCCAAAAGTCGTTTCATAGTCTCGAAGTAAAGGTTACCCAATATACGAACTTAGACGACGTTTTAGATGTCGAGGTTGTTAAGAAAAGGTGTTATTATTTGGTGCGCATGTTAAAAAACAAACTATTTCAAACACTAAAAAATTGTTTATCAATAGTTTAGAATTGAGCTTAACCAGCGTTCCATAATTTCCTTTTTTACAACTTTTCGACGAGAGATGTCTTCCACTTGCTCAACACTAATTTTTCCTAGACCAAAATATTTTGCTTCCGGATGTCCAAAGTACCAGCCTGAAACTGAGGCTGCTGGCCACATGGCAAGTGTTTCCGTAAGTGAAACGCCTGATAATTCTGTTGCGTTCAACAACTCAAATAAGCCAGGTTTTTCGGTGTGATCTGGACATGCCGGGTAGCCGGGAGCAGGTCGAATACCGCGATACGACTCATCGATCAGTTCATCGTTCGACAATACTTCTGTAGCTCCATAACCCCATTCTTCTTTTCGAACTTTTTCGTGCAAGTACTCCGCAAATGCTTCTGCAAAACGGTCAGCTAGCGCCTTCAACATGATGGCGTTGTAATCGTCGTGATCCGCTTCGAATTGCTTTACGCGTTCGTCCACTCCATGTCCGGCTGTCACCACAAAGCCACCCAGATAATCCACCAAACCACTTTCTTTTGGCGCAATGAAGTCGCTTAGTGCTATGTTTGGTTGACCAGCAGCTTTCTTTGTTTGCTGTCTTAAGGTATGTTGCGTATGTAAGATATGCGAACGCGATTCATCCGAATAGATCTGGATATCATCTCCCACGCTATTTGCAGGAAACAATCCGTAAACAGCTTTGGCAGTAATCCATTTTTCAGCGATGATCTTTTCCAGCATAGCTTGGGCATCGGCATAAAGTTTACTCGCTTCCGTTCCAACCACTTCATCCGTTAATATGCGTGGAAATTTACCATGTAGTTCCCAAGTCTGAAAGAATGGTGTCCAGTCGATGTATTTCGCTAATACTGCCAGGTCCATCTCGGCAATCTCATGCGTGCCAAGTTGATTTGGACGATGGATCGTCGTTGCATTGAAATCGATTTTCAACTTATTCAGACGCGCTTCCTCCAAGCTAAGCAGTTGTTTTGCTCCACGGTGTTTCTGATGATGTTCACGAACACGAGCGTATTCTGATTTCAATTCCTGAACGAATACCTCCTTTTTTGGGCCAAGTAATTGTTCTACTACTGTTACACTTCGTGAGGCATCCAATACGTGTACTGTTTGACCTTTCGTATAATGTTCTTCAATTTTTACAGCTGTGTGCACTTTCGACGTCGTTGCGCCACCAATCAAAAGTGGAATGGATAAGTTGGCAAATTCCATTTCTTTGGCAACATGAACCATCTCATCCAAGGAAGGAGTGATCAATCCACTTAGTCCAATAATATCGGCCTTGTGTTCGATCGCAGCTTGAATGATCTTATCTGCCGGAACCATAACGCCTAGATCGATCACGTCGTAGTTGTTACATCCTAGAACAACTCCTACAATGTTCTTCCCTATGTCATGTACATCACCTTTTACAGTCGCCATGATCACTTTTCCAGCTGCCTGACTAACACCGTCTTTTTCTGCTTCAATGTACGGAAGTAGGTATGCAACTGCTTTCTTCATCACACGCGCAGATTTCACGACCTGGGGCAAGAACATTTTTCCACTTCCGAAAAGGTCTCCAACGATGTTCATACCATCCATCAAGGGCCCTTCGATCACTTGGATTGGGCGTTCAAATTGCTTGCGGCATTCTTCAACATCCCCTTCGATGTAATCAACGATCCCTTTTACCAAAGCGTGCGCTAAGCGCTCATTTACTGGAGCTTTGCGCCATTCAGCATCTTCTGTTTTTTGTTTTTCTTCTCCCTTGAATCGTTCTGCGAAATCTAACAAGCGTTCCGTTGCATCCGGTCTGCGGTTCAATAAAACATCTTCAACGAATACCAAAAGGTCCTTATCAATGTCGTCGTAAACTTCCAGCATCGACGGATTTACAATTCCCATATCCATGCCGTGTTGAATTCCATGATATAAGAAAGCTGAATGCATTGCCTCACGTACGGCGTTGTTACCGCGGAAAGAGAATGAAACGTTTGATACACCTCCGGATACATGTGCTCCTGGTAAATTTTCGCGAATCCATTTGGTAGCACGGAAGAAATCAAGCGCGTTGTTATTGTGCTCTTCCATTCCAGTTGCTACCGGGAAAATATTCGGGTCGAAAATGATGTCCTCAGCCGGTACACCAACTTGCTCCACCAAGATCTTATAAGATCGTTCACAAATTTCGATACGTCGTTCATAGCTATCGGCTTGTCCTTTTTCGTCAAAGGCCAT
>JBMLQF010000012.1:0-6342 GCA_049241705.1 Fluviicola sp.
CAAGCACCAATACACCAACAATCGCGTGTTTTCGATATTTTTTAAGGAATCCGGAAGAAACAAGTCCAATTTTCCCCATGATGTAGGCCACAACGGGAAGTAAAAAGAACAATCCGGTATAGAACACCGTTGATATGATAGTACTCATGTAGGAGTTCATATCGAAATCATTCTTGATGTTGCTTGAAATGCTGAAAGTCCCGAAGAATTGAACGCTCATTGGAGCTACAACGAAATAACCGAATAGAATTCCGGTGAAGAACAAAAGGCTGACGTAAAACACGATACCTTTTACCACTTGTTTTTCCTTTTCTTTCAATCCTGGTTTAACAAAGGCCCACAATTGATAAAAAATGAAAGGGAAGGCAACAACGACACCTCCGATGAACGACATCCATAAGGCATAACTGAACTGTCCACCCAATTGGCGGGATTGTACCGTTGCCGGAATGCTATCCACACACATGATCCCAAAATTCTGACAGAAATAATCGTATGTAACAAAGTCAGCACGGAGCATAGACATGAATACGTTGTTCATGATCCAAGTCATATTGAACCAAATTACCACAGCCATAATGATCACAGCTATGGCACAACGCACTAATCTCCATCTTAATTCCTCCAGGTGCTGCAGGAAGGACATTGATCCACCTTCTTCCATATCGAGTGCAAAAGTAACGAAACCCGAAAAAAAACGCATACGTTTATACTTAATAGTTGTTTTTTAACTGTTAATCTGTTATTTTAGTAAGGTTGGCGATTTTTGAGGTGCCGACAGGGCTTTTTTGAGTAATTTCGAAAAGCTTAAAAACTCAGTTAACAGATTAATAGTCAAACTTTATGGAGGAGAAAGATCTGAAAGGAGCGCTCCGGAAGTTTTTTGGTTTCGATAGTTTTAAAGGTCAGCAGGAACGCATCATTACCAATGTGCTTAATAAAAAGAACACATTTGTAATTATGCCGACTGGTGGCGGTAAATCGCTATGTTACCAACTTCCAGCATTACTTTCTGACGGTACTGCCATTGTTGTATCACCACTCATCGCCTTGATGAAAAATCAGGTGGATGCCATTCGGAATGTGAGTGATCACAACGCAGTTGCCCATTTTTTAAACTCGTCTTTGAGTAAGGCCGAGATCAACCGTGTGAAAGAAGATATTCTTTCCGGAAAGACCAAGTTGCTTTATGTGGCTCCTGAATCATTAACCAAGCAAGAGAATATTGATTTTCTGACTTCTGTTCCGATCTCGTTCTTTGCGATCGATGAGGCACACTGCATCTCGGAATGGGGACATGATTTCAGACCTGAATACCGTCGACTACGCGAAATTTTTGAGAAGATTTCCAACGTGCCGATCATCGCACTTACAGCAACCGCTACTCCAAAAGTGCAAGCGGATATTCAGAAGAACCTGAACATGCTGGATGCAACGTTGTACAAATCATCTTTTAATCGCGATAATTTGTACTACGAGATCCGTCCGAAACGTCAGGTGGAGAAGGAGATCATCAAATACATCCGCACCCGTGAGGGAAAATCGGGGATTATTTATTGTTTGTCGCGCAAGAAAGTTGAAGAGCTTGCGGAATTGTTGCAAGTGAACGGGGTGAATGCTGTTGCTTATCACGCCGGACTCGATGCCGCGACGCGCGCAAAACATCAGGACATGTTCCTCATGGAAGAGATTGATGTGATCGTTGCTACTATTGCTTTTGGAATGGGTATCGATAAGCCGGATGTGCGTTTTGTTATTCACCACGACATTCCGAAATCCTTGGAAAGTTATTATCAGGAAACAGGTCGTGCCGGACGTGATGGCGGAGAAGGAGAGTGCGTGGCGTTTTACAGCTACAAGGATATCGAAAAATTAGAGAAATTCTTGCAAGGTAAGCCGGTAGCTGAACAAGAGATCGGTAAGCAATTATTGAGCGAGATCGTTTCTTATTCTGAAACTTCGGTTTGTCGCAGAAAATTCATCCTGCATTATTTCGGAGAAGAATTTGATGCCAAAGGCTGTAACGAAATGTGCGACAATTGTCGTCATCCGCGTGAACGTTTTGAAGGATCTGAGTTCGTGCATCAGTTGTTACAGGTGGTGGATCTACTTCAAGAACAGCAAAAGTCGAAGCACGTATGTGCATTCCTGAGTGGTGGTGTAACAGCAGAGATCAAGAGCTATAAACACGATCAACTTCCAATGTTTGGAATTGGTAAGGAACGCGATGAGCATTTCTGGAATGCAGTGATTCGACAAACAGTTGTTGCAGGATTGCTCTACAAGGATATCGAGACTTATGGAACTTTAAAATTCACCGATCGAGGTCGCGAGTTTTTAGCAAATCCGGTTTCGTTCACACTTTTGAAACAACACGATTATTCAGCAACGGACGAAGATGAATCGATCCTAACTGCCGGAAAAGGTGGTGCTTTCGATGAGACCTTGTACAACATGTTGTTGGACTTGCGCAAATCGGTTTCTAAACAAAACAACATACCGCCTTTCGTTATTTTCCAGGAACCATCCTTAAAGGATATGTGTTTCCAATACCCGATCACGATCGATGAGTTGACAAATTGTCAAGGTGTCGGTACCGGCAAGGCACAACGCTATGGAGCTCCATTTGTGGAGTTGATCAAGCAATATGTGGAAGACAATGACATTGATAGACCACAAGATCTGGTCGTGAAATCATTGGTGAACAAGTCTGGTTTAAAGGTTCAATTGATCCAGAATATTGACCGAAAGTTGCCCTTAGAGGATATCGGGCGTGCACAAGGTAAATCGATGGATGAGGTCCTGGATGAGATCGAGGCGATCGTTTCTTCCGGAACACGGGTGAACATCAATTATTACATCGACGAGATCCTGGATGCCGATAATCAAGAGGAGATCTATGATTATTTCTCAGAAGCCGAAACAGACGATCTGAAAGCGGCCTATCACGAATTCGACGGAGACTACACCGAAGAAGAACTGCGCTTGATGCGTATCAAGTTCATGAGTGAGATGGCGAATTAAATTGATAGATTATTTTAAACAGAAAGGGACGCGTAGTATCGCGTCCCTTTTTATTTTATACAGCCACCGCTGCCTTAATATGCGGATGCGGATCGTAATTCACCAATTCGAAATCTTCGTAGGTGAAGGCGAACAAATCTTTCACGTTCGGATTGATCTTCATTTGTGGCAATGGACGTATGTCACGCGATAATTGCAGTTTCGTTTGTTCGATGTGGTTGTTGTACAAGTGCGCATCTCCAAAAGTATGGATGAACTCACCAGGCTCCAGGTCGCATACTTGCGCTACCATCATCGTCAACAATGCGTAAGAGGCAATGTTAAACGGAACTCCCAGGAATGTGTCAGCTGATCGCTGATACAACTGACAACTCAATTTGCCATTGGCAACATAGAATTGGAACATCGTGTGACACGGAGGCAAGGCCATTTGATCTACGTAAGCCACGTTCCATGCACTCACCAACAAGCGGCGTGAATCCGGATTGCGTTTGATCTGCTCGATCAGGTTCGCGATCTGGTCGATATGCTTTCCATCCGGTGTTGGCCACGAACGCCATTGATAGCCGTAAACTGGACCTAGATCACCATTTTCATCCGCCCATTCATCCCAAATGGTCACGTTGTTATCGTGCAAATACTTGATGTTTGTGTCGCCTTTCAAAAACCACAGCAACTCGTGAATGATCGAGCGCAAGTGCAATTTTTTAGTGGTTACCACTGGGAATCCTTCACTAAGATCGAATCGCATTTGGTAGCCAAAAACAGAGATCGTTCCTGTTCCCGTACGGTCGCCTTTTTGTGTACCGTTGTCAAGTATGTGTTGTAAGAGATCGTGATATTGTTTCATGATGTGGATGTATTCAATAACGAAATTAAGGAATTCGGAATCAATGCGCCATCGACAGTGGAAAAGTGTGGGGAATTGTTAATGCTTTTTTATCTTTGTTTCATGCGCATTCATCACATCGGGCTTTTAATGATCGTTTTTCTGCTTTCCGTTCACGGATACGGGCAGAAACTGAAGAAGAAGCATCTCGGATCATATTCGGGGGTGATTCCGGCTTTCGTCATGGATGTTGGGGGAGATGTGGCCCAAGTTGAACAAGCACAGATCACTATTAGACTGATGGAAAACAACGTGGCTGAGCAAGTTATCGGAGCGCAAGTGTTGACCGGACGATGGGAGGTGGTTTCTATCACAAAAACGACTGCAGAGATTCGTTTGGTGCTGAATGGACAGCATTACACCGAGACCTTGATCTTGCTTTTTAAAAGTCAGGAAATGACACGCAAAGGGTTTTATCCGCAACCCGACGCGCTGTTAGAGAAAGCACGTACTTAATGACGGATATCGCCTAGAGTTACCGGGTCGTGTTTGTGTTTGAATAAGATCATGAACAGGATAGCCACCACCAAGGAATATACCGAGAACACGATCCATGCTCCCTGCCATTCTGTAGATCCATTTGCTGATGTGAAATAAGAAGCGATCACCCAACTGCTCACTTTGGTTCCCATAAACGCACCAAATCCGTTGGTCATCATCATGAACAAACCCTGCGCACTCGAACGAATGGAGTGATCCGTGTGTGTTTCAATGAACATGGAACCGGAAATGTTGAAGAAATCGAAAGCCATTCCGTAGACAACGTTGGAGAATATGATCAATACAAATCCGTATTCAGCTCCGCCAAATGCAAACAATCCATAGCGCAAGAACCAAGCAAACATGGCCAAAAGCATCACCTTTTTGATACCGAAACGCTTTAAAAAGAAAGGAATGGTAAGGATAAACAAGGTTTCTGAGATTTGTGAGATCGCTAGTATGGAACCGGAATACTCATTGGTAACGGTTCCCTTAGGAAAGCTGAATAAATAGGCCTCACCGTACATGTTTGATAATTGCAACGCCGCACCCAAGAGCATGGAAAACATGAAGAACAAGAACAACTTATAGTTTGCGAATAACTTAAACGCGTCCAAACCAAGTAAGTTGATCAAGTTTCGGTTGCCTTTGTTCAAGTTTTCAGGCGGGCATTTTGGTAAAGAGAACGCAAATATCCCTAGTGCAATGGCACCGATTCCAGCAAACAAGAACTGATTGGTATTTATATTACTACCTGTGCGATTGGTAATGATCATGGCTAAGATAAACCCGATCGTTCCCCAAACGCGAATAGGCGGAAAGTCTTTCACGACGTCTAAATTCCTGCTTTCTAGCACCCTATAAGATATGGAATTTGATAAGGAAATGGTTGGCATGTAGCAGATCATTGCTCCGAAAATGATCCAGTATAAAGATTCAGGATCGTGTGCAGAGGGAACAGCAAATGCCAGAATAATCCCATATGCAATTTGTAATATTCCGTAAAGTCTTTCTGTATTGATCCATTTGTCGGCAATGATCCCGATCAGAGAGGGCATGAAAATGGAAGAAAGCGCTAGTGTAGAAAAGATTGCTCCAACTTCGGGAATAGACCAACCTTTACCTTCAGTACCGTAAGTGAAAATGGTAGTTAGCCAAGCTCCCCAAACAAAAAATTGCATGAAGCTCATGACCGTCAGACGGAATTTGATCGATGTTAGCATAGCAGTAAATTAAGGAATAATCTATTTATTCCGCTTATTAATTTCGTCGCGAAGAAGAGATGCTCGTTCATAATCTTCGTTATCGATAGCGTCTTGGATTGCCTGATCGAGTTCTTCCAGGGTCATTTTCTGGAATTCACCTTCAGTTGATTCCTCTTCCAATTCTTCTTCCAATTCATCGCCAAATTCATCTGATAAAATTCCGGCAGAAGACAAAATGGATTCAAAAGTGAAGATTGGACAATTAAATCGAACAGCCAGTGCAATGGCATCTGAAGTTCGTGCGTCTATGTCTGAAATCTGTCCGTCTCGTTCACAAACGATCTTCGCAAAGAAGATACCTTCTTGCAGATTGTAGATCACTACTTCGCGAACTTGAACGTTAAAAGCTTGTGCAAATGATTTGAACAAGTCGTGGGTCAAGGGTCTTGTTGGGACCATTTTCTCCAATTCGATAGCAATGGCTTGTGCTTCAAAACCGCCAATAATGATTGGTAGACGACGTTTGCCACCCGCTTCTGAAAGCACTAGTGCGTAAGCACCACTCTGAGTTTGACTGTAGGACAAACCTACGATTTCTAGTTTTATCTTATCCATTTGTGGCAGTCATTGCGATTGCTCTAAACAAGGAGGGAAGCATTTGTGGTGCTTCCCTCGTTATATCATTGGTAAAGTTAACTAAATCAATGAATCTTAGTGTTGTGTAGCACGGAATTTTTTCACTGC
>JBMLQF010000013.1:0-5100 GCA_049241705.1 Fluviicola sp.
CAGCAACTGAGTGCCCCAAATGCCTATTTCGACAAACGTAGTCGCTTCTTGTTGGCTCCACAAATTGGGGTAGCCTTTAAATTCTAAGGATTATTCCGCGGGTGGAAATTCAGAATGGCATCGCGTAAGAAGCGTTGATCCAAATGCGTGTAGATCTCGGTAGTGGTGATACTTTCGTGACCCAACATTTCCTGCACAGCACGCAGATTAGCTCCTCCTTCGATGAGGTGCGTGGCAAAGGAATGACGGAACGTATGCGGACTGATATTCTTTTGGATTCCCGCCAGTGCGGCCAATTGCTTGATAATGGTGAAGATCATCACGCGCGTCAATTGGGCCCCACGTCGATTCAGGAAAATGAAATGTTCGTGTCCGCGTTGGATGTTCAGGTTCGGTCGGTCGTGTTCCAGGTATAAACCAATTTCGTCGATCACGGCCTGACTTACCGGTACCAAGCGTTCCTTATTTCCCTTTCCGATGACGCGGATGAAGCCTTCTTGAAAGAAACAATCTTCGAAACGCAGGGATACCAATTCACTCACACGCAAGCCGCAGCTGTACAAAGTTTCTAAGATCGCCTTGTTGCGTTGACCTTCGTTACTGCTTAGATCAATGGCCTGCATCATGCGGTCGATCTCCTCGATGGTGAGTACTTCCGGCAATTTCCGACCGATCTTCGGCATGTCCAAACCGTCGCAAGGATTGTCTTTGCGGATGTCTTCCAGTAACAAAAATTCGAAGAATTGTCTCCATCCACTGATGATGCGTGCTTGAGAGCGCGCACTAAGTCCCAAGTCGAACAAAGACGCAATAAACTGCTTTAAATGACCAATTTGCACATGTTCCGGCTCCAAGCTAAGGGCAGCACACAGATCTTTCAACTTGAATACATCCTGTTGGTAGGCAAAAACAGAGTTCTCGGCCAGTGAACGTTCGATTTTCAAGTAATGAACAAATTGCTTAATATAGCGGTCCCAATGCTTCATGTATGCGTATACTCATTGTCAACGGCCCGAATTTAAATCTTTTAGGGACACGCGAGCCGGATATTTACGGAAATCAAACCTTTGTGGACTATTTAGAGGACATGAAACTGGGTTTCAAGTGCAATATTGATTACTTCCAATCGAATATCGAAGGAGAATTGATCGATGTACTACACCAATCCGATCATGACGGGATCATCCTGAATGCTGGTGGATACACGCATACGAGTATTGCCTTACGCGATGCGATCGCAGCCATCATGGTACCGGTAGTGGAAGTGCACATTACGAATTTGGCACAACGCGAAGAATTCCGACACAATTCACTGATCACTGCAGTTTGCGTGGGATCGATCATGGGCTTTGGATTAGACGGATATCGTTTGGCGTTGCTGTGGTATGAAGGATCGAAGCGTACCATGATCGGTTACGGTAAAAAATAGCACATGGATTTCAATCCGGCAGTAAATTCCTATTTCATCGATGGTTGCGGGCGCTGCTCGAAGTTCGCTACACCGGCTTGTTCTGTGCGTAAATGGGACGAAGAATTGGATCATTTGCGTCTGCTTTTACAGCAAACAGCATTGCAAGAGGAACTGAAATGGGCACATCCCTGCTACACCTGGAATGGCAAGAATGTCGTGCTGATCGGTGCTTTTAAGGATTACGCCTCCTTGAATTTTGTGAAGGGTTCCCTGATCTCGGATCCCAAAGGTTTGTTGACGCAGCCTACTGAAAATTCGCAGGGAAGTCGTCAATTGCGTATTGAGCACCTTGACTTTCTTAAAAACAACGAGCAGGACATTCTGGAATTGGTGCGCCAGGCGATCGAAATAGAGAAAGCAGGAAAGAAAGTAGCCTATAAATCGGTAGAGGAATTCGATATGCCCGAAGAACTCACGAAGGTGTTTCAGGAAGATCCAAACCTCGAAAAAGCGTTCAAAGCCTTAACTCCCGGTCGACAAAAAGGATATTTGTTGTTCTTTGGTCAGGCCAAACAAAGCAAAACACGCTTAGATCGCATTGAAAAATACTACGAACACATTCTTACCGGTAAAGGCATGATGGATCGCTGATCTACAGTTGTTCCCAACGGATGATATTCACTGGACAATGCACTTTTGCTGCTTCCAGTCTTTCCGCTTCATCGTCATCCACCACAACAGAAAACCACCCTTTTTTTTCAGCTCCTCCGATCAGCGTACTTTTCCCATCTTTTTTCGAGATGCGCCAGCGGTATTTATCTGCTTCCACACAGGCATTGCAGCCAATGCATTTGTGTCGGTGTTGCAAAACACGAATCATTCGTTCGGAACCAATTTGTAGAGTTTATCGCTTGGTCGGATCTTTTCCTTCACGGAGAATGTGATCGTTGCTCCACGTTTTACTTGCTGAACCGGTTCGTCTTCACAACGCATTTCGTGCAAAACAGTTTCGATCACGCCTGTTGTTGGACCTGTGATGATCAACTCGTCGCCGACCTTACAACCTTGCGCTTCGATCAGGAATTCACCGATTCCGGCTTGATCGTAGTATTTCATCCCTTTACCGATGTACACCTTGCGCTTCGTGGCTTTAGAACCAGGCACTTCGCTCCATTCGCCCATTTTGCGACCAAGGTAGTAGCCATCCCAGAATCCGCGGTTGAACACGGTGCTCAAGCGCTCGCGCCAATTTTCGATCTTTTCAGCAGAATAGCTTCCGTCAGCAACGCTGTCGATCGCTTCGCGGTAACATTGTGTAGTGGTGTATACGTAATCGGCACTGCGTCCACGTCCTTCGATCTTCAAAACTGAAACGCCAGCCTCGATCACCTTATCTAAAAAGTCGATCGTGCATAGGTCTTTTGCCGACATGATGAATTCGTTGTCCACCTCGAACTCCACGCCTTCGTCTTTGTCCATAACGATGTAACTTTTGCGGCAATTTTGAATGCAAGCTCCACGATTTGCAGATGAAAAATTCGAGTGCAAACTCAAGTAACATTTTCCGGAAACAGCCATGCACAAAGCACCGTGGCCAAACACTTCCGTGCGCACCAGTTCACCAGATGGACCTGTGATCTGTCGGCGCTCAATTTCCTTGTTGATCGCTTGTACTTGGAGTAAACTCAATTCGCGCGCCATCACCATCACATCCGCATAAACGGAGTAGAATTCCACGGTATCGATGTTGGTGATATTTGCCTGCGTAGAAATATGCACCGGCATGTTGATCTTGCGGCAATAGTTCATCACCGCATGGTCTGAAGCGATGATGGCGGTGATCCCGCTTTCCTTTGCTTGTTCAATGATGCGCTTCATCAACTGAATGTCGTGGTCATACACGATGGTATTTAGGGTCAGGTAACTTTTGATGTTGTTTTCCTGACAGATCTCTGCGATCTGCTCCAAGTCTTCCAAAGTGAAATTGTGGGTGGACTTGGTACGCATATTCAATTGTTCTACTCCAAAGTAGATCGAATCTGCACCGGCTTTGATCGCTGCTGCAATAGCTTCATAAGACCCCGCCGGAGCCATCAATTCAAGCATTCCTGTTTTCATTGTTGATTTTCTTGTTGTGAAATAGAGTCTTTGTGGATCAGCGCAAACAATTGTTGGATCAATTCCTCAGAAATACCCTTTTCACGTGCAAATGTCATACGCTTTTCCTGCATGATGTTGAACGCGTCAGTTTGTAGAATGGGAATTCCATCGATCGATTTCAAGGCACCGATTGCTGCAACGATCTTGTGGCGATCGCTGAGCATAGCAATGAAACGCAGATCATGCTCCAAGAGTTCTGCACGTAATCGGGCTAATTTATCCTCCATCATTATTCAATCAGCGAAATTGAATAGAATTGAAGCGTCAGAAAATGACCTAAGTCATAAAACAAGGAAATCCTTCCGGTTAAATTTGCCCACTTCAAAAACTTCAACACGTGAAACAAGTCATAGCAGGTCTTATACTTACAGTTGTTCAAGCGGGGTCGCTTTTTGCTCAGGAAAATGCTTTTGCGCCTAATGGAAAAGGAAATTTCTATGTTTTCTGGGGTTGGAATCGCGCAAATTACACGAAATCTACGATTCATTTTACGGGTGACGACTACGATTTCACGCTAAATAAGGTTGTTGCAAAAGATCGACAAAGTCAGTTCAGTTCACGTATCTACTTGAATCCGGCAAACCTTACTATTCCTCAAACCAACTTGCGTTTTGGTTATTACTTCAAGGATAAATGGCAATTATCAATGGCTGTTGACCACATGAAGTATGTCATGGTGAACGACCAAACCGTAAAAATGATGGGGCGCATTGCAAATAGTGGAACGGCTTACGATGGGGTTTATACGGAACAGGATTTTCAGATCAAACAGGATTTCTTATTGTACGAACACACAGACGGTTTGAACTATTTAAATGTTGAGTTGCGACGTTCTGACGTGCTTTGGGGATGGAAACACATTTGGATCAGCGGTCAATATGGAGCAGGTCTTGGAGCTTTGATGCCGAAAACGAATGCTACTTTGTTGAACAATGCGCGCCACGATGCGTTTCACTTGGCTGGTTATGGTTTGGCTGCAGTAGGTGCTGTGAACATCAACTTCTACAAGTATTTCTTTATTCAGGGCGAATTGAAAGGTGGTTTTATTCACATGCCGGATGTGCGAACAACTCAATACAAAGCGGATCGTGCAAGTCAGAAGTTCGTATTTGCTGAATACGTGATCTCTTTGGGAGTGAATGTGCCGTTTGGACAGTTCAAGAAAGACTGATCATTTCGTCATCACTAAGGAATAGGTCATCGGGATTTTGTTCCCAAGATGAGCAGTACGATAGATTTCCGGACCTTCTAATACAACATCGGGGAAACACGCGAACGGAGAATAGTCGTATTCTTCGAATTGGTTCAAATGCAATTTTTGTTTTAGTAAAGCTGATACAACTTCGGCCAGTCCATGGTTCCAGGAAATACTCTCATTGCTGATCTCTGCTGAGCGATCGGCATAAGTTCCTTCAGTGATTTCGATAATGGGTTCGTCTTTGAAGTAGCGATAGGTGATCTGTTGCAAATCGTTATCCAACATCCAAACAACCGGGTGGAATTCCACAAAGATAAAAGTACCACCAGGC
>JBMLQF010000014.1:0-10174 GCA_049241705.1 Fluviicola sp.
GTGCGGGTGGATCTGTAACACTTTCTGCTCCTGCATCTACTTCTTACTTGTGGTCAACAGGTGCAACAACTCAATCAATCACGGTATCCACTTCAGGTTCATATACAGTACAAGTTGGAAATGCATCAGGATGCTTGAGTGCGGCTAGTGCTGCTACAACTGTAACAGTGAATGCTGCACCAGCGACGCCAACGATCACCGCTGGTGGTCCAACAACGTTCTGTGCGGGTGGATCTGTAACACTTTCTGCTCCTGCATCTACTTCTTACTTGTGGTCTACAGGTGCAACAACTCAATCAATCACGGTATCCACTGCTGGTTCATATACAGTACAAGTTGGAAATGCTTCTGGATGTTTGAGCGCAATTAGTGCGCCTACAACAGTAACGGTGAATGCTGTTCCTGCGACGCCTACCATTACGGCTGGTGGTCCAACAACGTTCTGTTCACCTGGTTCGGTTACTCTTACATCTTCTTCAACAACAGGTAACCTATGGTCGAATGGAGCAACAACTCAGTCGATCACTATGTCTGCATCTGGTTCGTATACAGTTACAGTAACAAGTGGTGGTTGTTCGGCTACTTCAACAGCAACGGTTGTTACGGCAACAACAACTCCGTCTACACCGACGATAACAGTTGGAGGGCCTACAACATTCTGCTCCGGAGGATCAGTAACTCTGACTTCGTCGGCAGCAAGTGGAAACTCGTGGTCGAATGGTGCAACCACACAAAGTATTACTGTATCTACTGCTGGAACTTATACTGTAACAGTAGGTGCCGCAGGATGTAGCGCAACCTCGGCGGGAACAACGGTAACTGTAAATGCATTGCCTGCAACTCCAACAATTACTGCAGGTGGACCGACAACGTTCTGTGATGGTGGCTCTGTAATACTTTCTGCTCCTGCATCCACTTCTTATTTGTGGTCGACAGGTGCTACAACACAATCAATTACTGTATCTACTGCTGGTTCGTATACGGTTCAAGTTGGAAATGCTTCAGGATGTTTGAGTACTGCAAGTTCTTCAACAACCATTACAGTGAATGCTGCTCCATCAACTCCATCTATAACGGCTAGTGGTTCAACAACGTTCTGTGCGGGTGGTTCTGTTACGCTTTCTGCTCCAGCTGGAACATCGTATTTGTGGTCGAATGGGGCAACCTCTCAAACGATTACGGTTAACACTTCTGGTAATTACACAGTTCAAGTTACTAACGCAAGTGGTTGTACAAGTGCTTCTTCTGCTGCTCAGTCAGTAGTCGTAAATGCGAATCCAACTCAACCGGTGATCTCAGCGAATGGTTCAACTTCCTTGTGTAATGGTTCGACTGTTGATCTTTCTTCATCGTACACTTCCGGGAACAACTGGTCGAATGGTGCTTCAACAGCTACTATTACGGTTTCAATGGCTGGTAGCTATACTGTTACCTTCACAGATGTTAATGGTTGTTCAGCTACTTCAGCACCGACTACTGTAACGTCAGGAGGTGTCGGAGCTGCACCTGCGATTACTGCTAACGGACCAACGACTTTCTGTGAAGGAGATGATGTGGTGTTGATCTCATCCAGTGCTGTAGATAATGTATGGTCTACTGGAGAATCAACACAAGCGATCACAGTTACGAACTCTGGAACGTATCACGTGTTCGTTTCCAATGGAAACTGTTCTACGGATACAACATTCATTACTGTGACTGTAAATCCGAAGCCTAATGTTACTTTGGGAGAAATTCCTAGCTTGTGTTCTTATAGTAGCCCGCTTACTTTGAGTCAAGGAACTCCGGCAGGAGGTGTTTATACTGGAACCGGTGTTTCTGGTAATACTTTTGATCCAGCAGTGTCTGGCTTAGGAGCTTTCATTATTGACTATACATTCACAGATGTTAATGGGTGTGCGGGAGTTGCTCAAAATACGATCATCGTTGATGATTGTGCTTCGATCGATGAGAATGGCGATGCAACGGTAATTTATCCGAATCCGGCAAATGATGTGGTTTATATCAACAATATTCCTGCTGATGCACGGGTGATCATGTATGACGCGTTTGGTAAGATCGTAAGTTTGGATTTGCTTATCTCTGGAGAACAGGCTCAATTTGATGTAACTCAATTTGCAAATGGTGTGTATCACTTGCAACTGGTTTCATCAGAAGGAACTATGCACGTTTCATTAACGATCAACCATTGATCCGAAAATAATTCTTCAAAAAGGCTGTCCCTCGGGATGGCCTTTTTTTATGTTCTTTTGTGCGTGATTGATTACCTTTGAGCATAGAAAATCGACGTACATGAGAATCAACGGTCACGGACATATATTACCAGAACCACATGAAATTCCGAAGTTCATGCGTGAACGCAAATTGTTTTGGATCGATGAAGACAAAAAATTCATGCGGCAAGGGGATTGGGCACGACCAATTACGGATCCAAGCTTTTTCTTTGAAGAAAAAATCGCGTGGATGGAAAAATATAACATTGACCACGGTGTTATGCTCAATCTTTCTCAGGTCTATTGCAATGGTTGGACACGTCAGGAGGCACACGATGCAATCCGTTGGCAAAATGATTTTAATGCAAGTGTTCAAGAACGAAGACCCGATCTGTTCACCTCCGGATTTGTCGTGCAACCGCTATATGTCGATGATGCTTTGGCAGAGATTGAACGCTGTGTAGAAGAACTCAAGATGCCCTTACTGTGCTTGCCGACTCACTTTTTGAATGCTGAAAATGAATGGTTGTCTGTAGTTGATGATAGTACCCTGCCAATCTTTGAATTAGCCAATAAATACAAGTTGGCCATTGAGATCCATCCGTATGACGGGGAAAAAATGGTTGCTCTGAAAGATACCTATTGGCGATTTCATCTGGTTTGGATGATGGCACAAACTGCTGACACACTGCATTTTTATGCGTTAAAAGATTTTGTGAATCGTTTTCCGGATATCCGTACCTGCTTTGCACATGGATGTATGCTGGGTCAGGCCAATTACGGAAGACGCTTGCAAGGATTTGATGGTAGACCTGATCTATTCGAGGAAACCCGTGACCCGCGCGAATCTCTTGGACATCCTAATCTATTCTTTGATACGCTTGTTCATGATGCTTATACCTTACAACTATTGAAGATTCGTGTTGGAGCGGATCAAATCGTGGCTGGATTAGATGATCCTTACCCCTTAGGAGAGATGGAAGGTGTGAAAAATTCCTATCCGGGTCGTGTGATCGATTTTGCAGTTGAGGCCGGTATTTTGACGCCACAGGAATCTGGAAGAATTTGGAATGAGAACGTTGTTCGTTGGTTAGGAAAAGAAATCAAGTGATCCGCAACTATTACAATGCTTGGGTTGTACTTATTTGGTTCTTGCTTTTTTGCATACCAGACAATCTTCGCGCTCAACGAAAATTAATTACTGTTCTTCCTTCTTTAAATCAACTAGGCGCTATTTACACGCCATCATTGTCTGAACGAAATGAGATTGCGGAGATTTCAAACCTGTCTCCACAGATTCCGGTTTGGATTTCCTCTACAGAACCAGGAGCGAGCGAAATCTTCACCTATCGTTTTAACGGGACACAGATCGATGAATTGCAAATTCTGCGAAAAGGAAGCACAACGGCTATCCCTAAAGAATTGGATGCGCAAAATGTATTTCGCTTTCAGTTGACTGCAACGAATAAAGATGAATTGCTCTTTTTTTTGCATCAAGGAGATACTGCGGGTGTCTTATTTACTAAAGTCTATCAAAAACAAATTGAGCGGATCCGGATAGTACCGCTTGTGGAGATGAAAATATCCAAAGACAGTATCGCTTCATATCTTAATAAGTTTTATCGGAATGCGGGACTTTCTTTTGATTTAGTTATCGATCCAGTTTTTAAGTATGAAGATGTCCGTGAAAATCAATTGTTTCGCAATCCCAGTAAAGTGAATGACCGTTATACGGTCGGCATGCGTTCCTTGAGAGACCTCTATCTGAGCATCCATCCGGAGCAAAAAGGGGAATACCTTGTGTTTGTTGTTCCCGGTTTTGTCGATCCAAATGTGGAAGCTTACATGGCGCGTAATAAGGCCTTAGGATTCTTGAAGAAACGCAGTAACAAACAAATGGCTATCTCTCTTGCCGAGCAATTGGAGTTTGGAATGGCCGGGATCTCTGCAGAAGAATTTAAATTACTTAAAAAATCCTCCGTTCTGCATTTGGGACATTGGGAACGTATCCGGCGCCATCATGGCATTTATTCCTACTTTGACGATTACGAAGACCTTCGAACGAATAGTGGTATCGTTGCTTATTATTTCTGGGAAGAGGATGCACTTGGAAATATACTCTTAACAGGAAAACATCCTTTGCAACAGATCATCAGGCCTTATAAAAAGAATACCTTTAGCTACCACCTGGAGATTCGCCACTTCTTTTACAAAACACTTTTCGTAGTTAAAAACCGGACAATCTCTTTGGTTCATATCCTCTGTGTTCTCCTGAGTATTGCGAGTATGTATTTTATTGGGAGGAAGTTCCGTGTGTGGTTCCGTAAACTCTTTAAAAGACCATTCTTCTTTGTGATGGGTTCGCGTTTTCTGGAGTGGACCTTGGCACTTGTCTTGGGATATTTTTCTTTGAGTTTGGCGGATTTGGGTTATGGCATGTATGAAGTAAGATCGGGGGATTTGAAAGTTTTCGCCAATAAACCGATGCAAACAGTGGTCTCTGAAGTAGGTTCAGGAATTCATCCTAAAAAGATTGCTGAACCAGAACTTGCGAGTGAGATTTTGGTGAGGAAACAAGGGAATTATGAGGTGCGTCAGCGGAAACGGGTGCTTTACTTTTCCATTTCATTGGATCGCGATGGATTCATTGAAAAGATGCAACTGGTGAATACAGAAGATACGTTGCATGTTGAAAGTTTGGGAATCTCCAAGTTTGCACAAAGTCATTATTTGGTGCTTAATTACCGCGATTTCAGTGGGAAGCACATCAAAGACGAAGTGTACAATCATCTCGGTGTCAACTTGACGCCGAAGATCCAATTGAAGGATCCGCCTAAACGTATTTTGGTTTTTGTCAATGGCTATCGACCAACTTCATTGGGTTCCAGTTTGGAGGAAAATTTCAAAGATGTTCAGAACAATGGCTTAGAATTCCCAAACTCATACAATCGGATTTTTGCTCAGGACGAATATCAGTATTGGCGTTCATGGAATGCTTTTGATGCGCTGTTCTCTGCACGGATTAATCCAACTGAAATGTATTATGCCGATGGTCATTTTTCAGTGAGTACTAGTAATTACAGAAGCTTGATCAATTTCACTACAACAGCAAGTACATATCCAAAACGTTGCGCTTCTAATAAGAACCACCATTGTTATTCCGTTAAAACCGTCAAGTCAAAGTTCTTCGGATCGAAACAAAAAAAGACGTATTCCATGTTGGCAAGTAGATCGAACAAAAAAGGCTTTTTGCTAAGACGTGAGAATGGGAGAGTAGCGGGTAGGAACTTATTGCAGTTATTGAATGAAATGCCCAATTCATCGCGAAATGACACCTTGTATTTGGTGGCTCACAGTATGGGTTATGCGTATTCGTTGGGTATGATGGATGTACTTCGCGGGCAAATGCAATTTGGAGGCTGTTTTATCATTGCACCGGAAAATGCCAGCGCAGGAAAAGTCTTCCCGGAGGAATGGAAAGAGATTTGGCAGTATGGTAGTAATTTCGAAAAAGTAGGTAGAGAAGCGCCATGTCTTCAAGATGGGGTAGCTCCACAAGTAGCTGTAGAAGGTTTGCCCAATTCGAAGCGTGTTTTCATACCACGACGCTTATACCTGAAAAAGGGATTCTTTGATTCTCATTTTATTGGCTATTATACCTGGATTTTCGATATCCCGAAAGGCCAACGCGGAGCGATCAAGCAGCATTGATTGCTGTTGGAATTGGAATAAGCAACTGTAATTTTCACTACCTTTGGCCACCAATTTCAAAGTAAAGATGTCCCAAAAACCGGCTATCCCAAAAGGTACACGTGATTTCCTGCCAACAGATGTGGCACGCCGCACGTATATATTTGACACGATTCGTTCCGTTTTTCAATTGTATGGTTTTGCACCGATCGAAACACCTTCGTTCGAATTGTCAACTACCTTACTTGGTAAATACGGTGAAGAAGGGGATCGTCTGATCTTCCGTATTTTGAACAGTGGCGATAAAATGAAAAAGGCGGATGTGGAAGCGTTAGAAGCTGGTAATTTGCCACGCTTTGCCAATTCTTTGGCGGAAAAAGCCTTGCGTTATGACTTGACAGTGCCGTTTGCACGATTTGTCGTACAGCATCAAAATGAATTGTCTTTCCCGTTCAAAAGATATCAAATACAACCTGTTTGGCGTGCTGATCGTCCGCAACACGGGCGTTATCAGGAATTCTTTCAATGCGATGCCGATGTGGTGGGATCTGATTCTTTGCTATTCGAGGTAGATTTCGTTCAGATCTTTGATCAGGTATTGACCAAATTGCGTATCCCGGGCTTTACGATAAAGATCAATAACCGTAAGATTTTATCAGGTATTGCTGAAGTTTCCGGGGAAACAGATAAACTGGTAGACATTACAGTGGCGATCGATAAATTAGATAAGATTGGGGAAGACGGCGTAGTGGAGGAACTGAAATCAAAAGGGGTTTCGGAGAATGCCATAGCGATCATTCGTCCGCTTTTCGAACTAACAGGAACCAACGAAGCACGTTTGACTAAAATGCGCGACTTTTTGAAAAATTCAGAGATCGGAATGAAAGGTATCGATGAGTTGGAGTTCGTATTGGTGCAATCTGCAAGTTTGGGTCTCGAACGTGCAGTATTGGAATTCGATGTGACACTAGCGCGCGGATTGAACTATTATACCGGAGCCATTTTCGAAGTGAAAGTACATGATGTAAAAATGGGATCCATTTGCGGCGGAGGTAGATATGATGATCTAACTGGCCTTTTCGGACTATCAGGAATGTCAGGAGTAGGGATCTCGTTTGGTGCAGACCGTATATATGATGTGCTTTTGGAACTGAATCTGTTTCCGGAGGAAACGACCAATAAATTGACAATTCTATTCGCCAACTTTGGTGATCAGGAATCAGCTTTCGCTATGCAATTAGCTAAAGATTTGCGTGCAAGTGGATTAGATTGTGAGGTTTATCCGAGCGCAGCGAAAATGCAAAAACAATTCAAATACGCCGATTCGCGCAAAGCTGCCTTTGTTGCTATCATTGGTGAAAACGAATTGAAAGAAGGCATCATTCAAGTTAAAGATATGGAATCGGGTGTTCAAGAGTCCTTGACTAAAGCAGATTTCTTGATTCGATTCAAAAAGTAAGTTTATGCAGCAGTTTATTGTAGATAATCAGTGGGTATTACTGGAGCAGCTTGACGAAGTTTTGCACTCGGGAGCTAAATTAGCGTTGTCCGAAACAGCCAAAGAAAAGATCGCTGCCTGCAGATCCTATTTGGATCAGGAAATCGCAAAGGCAGATCGGTTGATCTACGGGATCAACACCGGTTTTGGTAGTTTGTGCAATACAGCAATTTCTACAGATGATCTAGAGCAGTTACAAAACAACTTGGTGCTATCTCATGCTTGTGGAGCTGGTGATCGCGTACCTGATGAGATCGTGAAACGCATGTTGCTTCTGAAGGTGCTCGGCTTGTCCCATGGAGCCTCAGGTGTTCAAGTGGAGACGGTTGAACGATTGATCTTCTATTACAATAACAATATCCTCCCGGTGGTATATCAACAAGGTAGTTTGGGTGCTTCAGGCGACTTGGCTCCTTTAGCGCATTTAGTTCTGCCACTGATCGGAGAAGGTACTGTACGAATCAATAATGAGGAGATTCCTTCGGCAGAAATGAACAAGCACTTTGGTTTGGCGCCGATGAAATTGAGATCTAAAGAAGGTTTGGCGCTATTGAACGGAACACAGTTCATGTCTGCTTATGCATCTTTTGCAGTAAGTAATGCGCGTAAATTGTGGAAGCAATTCAACGAAGTAGCTGCGATCTCTCTTGATGCTTACGACGGAAGGGTTGAACCTTTCGGAAAACAAGTGAATGAGATCCGAAATCAGGTTGGTCAGATCAAAACTGCCGAGATCTTTAGAGGACTCTTAGCGGATAGCGAGATAGCAAAGCAAACAAAAGCACACGTTCAAGACCCGTATTCTTTCCGTTGCATTCCGCAAGTTCATGGAGCTTCATTCGATGCGATAGATTACGCAACAAATGTTGTGGAACGAGAAGTTAACGCGGTTACCGACAATCCTACTATTTTCCCGGAAGATGATCTTGTAGTTTCAGCGGGTAATTTCCACGGACAGCCTTTGGCTTTAGCGATGGACTTTTTGGCAATTGCTTTGGCTGAATTGGGAAGCATTTCGGAAAGAAGAATCTATAAAAGTATTAGCGGAACTCGAGAATTGCCGGCGTTTTTGGTGGCGAATCCCGGACTGAACTCCGGTTTTATGATCACCCAGTATGCTTGTGCCGCTATTGTCAGTCAAAACAAGCAGTTGTGTACACCGGCGAGTGTGGATACGATTGATTCATCCAATGGTCAGGAAGATCATGTTTCGATGGGGGCAAATGCAGCAACCAAGTTGGCTCGTGTGATCGAAAACTGTTTTGCGATCCAAGGAATTGAATTGTTGCATGCAGCTCAAGCACTCGAGTTCCGACGTCCATTGCGCTCAGGTAGTAAGCAAGAAGCAATTGTGGAGGCTTACCGAAAAGTAGTTCCTTTTGTGGAGAAGGATTGTTACTTGCACCCGTTGATGGAAGCAAGTAAGCACTTTGTAAAATCTGGATGGTAATGGAAACGAATCAAACAGCAAGACCAGTATTCCTGAAAGTGTTATGTATACTTTCATTTATTACCATCGGATTCAATGGAATACTATTGATAACAGGTATGTTGTCTGGTCCGCCAGCATTGAATGAACTGGAGGAAGTTTCTGCTCAATTGACACAGCAAGCCAATGAAATGCGCACGCTCGGAAGTCCCGGTTTGGCCGATATGATCGATCAACTGAATGAAATGAACTTTGCCTTAAACGAGCATTTCTGGACTACCACTTTGCTTACGGCTTTAGGATTGATCGCAGGTTACTTGGGGGTTCTTTGGATGTGGCACGGTAAAAAGATTGGTTTTCACAGTTATGTGATCTACAATTTGATATCTGTATTTTCAGTTTACGTAATCGTTCCAGCTGAATCGGTACCGGTGATCCAACCAATATTCGGATCGATCATTTCGGGGATTTTTATACTCATGTATTCCCGTAACCTGCACTGGATGCGTTAAAGCTGTCCTTTCTTGTTGAACCAGGCTGTAAAGGAGATCAAGCCCCAATACGCATCTGGTCTGTTGCCGTTTTCGAAAACATCTTGATTCGCATAGAAGTACCTTCCTTCTAAACGAAGTAAACCGATGTAGCCCATTTTTTTGCCGACCGAGATCGTACCGCTTCCTAACGAAGTGTTGGTATAAGGCTGATTCATTTGGTATGGTAAGATAGCCAAGCTTGGATCCGAAAACAACTCAGCGCGACCGCTTAAAGACCATCCATTTTTAAAAGTTCGTCTCAGGGCAACGTTCGCTTGATACCATGCATTGTCTCTGGCAGGAATCACGGTGGTTTCTTGCATTCCCCAATAAGCACAGGCACTTGCGCTCCATTTTCCATTCATGTTGTATATCCAATAGGCATCGATCAAATAACGCATGCGGTAAGAGGCATCATTTGCGAATCGTTCATCACCGGCATACGCATCAATACTGATCAGATTTTTCAAATTCGGCCTGTATTCCACTTGAACTCCACCGGCGGGTTTGTTGTTTTTGTCAGTAATTTGTTGCCAACCGTTGTAGTAAGCCGCATACAAAGTGAATTTGTTCGAAAATGGAACGGTCAAACGAACACCTGTGAGGTAATATGGGACATATTCACCTGCCAAGGCCCGTGAGTAACACAAATGATCTTTAGATATAGCTGTTTCGTTGGTGTAGGGAGAAGGAAGTACGCCGGCATCAAGCCATATTCCCTGTTTTGGTGAAAGGGCAAAACCAACATTGGCTTCCATGATCATCCGATTTGCTGCTTGCATTACACGCTCCTGTGGTGTTGATGTGGGCA
>JBMLQF010000014.1:10184-11427 GCA_049241705.1 Fluviicola sp.
TTAAAGTAGGTCCCTATTCCAGGTGTTAGTTTACCGCGAACGATGCGATGATTAAAAGCTACCGAAAGAAAGGCAACATTGATCCCGACTTGATTTAGACTGTTGTGGCTGACGAAATACGGTGCTGTTCCAGAAATATCTTGACTCGTGTTGAATCCGATATAGCTATCCAGGTAGGCCATTAGTTCATAGTGCACCGTATCGTTTATGGCTGTTGAATCTTGAGCACTTAGGCTAAGCGAGAAAAACAAGCCGAATGTTACAGACCAAATCTTCATGATACAAATGTGCGAATTACTTTGCTGTTTTCACAGTGATTAATTGCCAGAAAGACACTATCTTTGCAGCCTAATTCAACGGAATAATGATCTCAGTTAACAATTTATCCCTTCAATTTGGTAAGCGTACGCTTTTTGATGATGTAAACTTGAAGTTTGCAGACGGGAACTGCTATGGTGTGATTGGTGCAAATGGTGCCGGGAAATCCACTTTTCTGAAAATTCTTACAGGCGAGCAGGACCCGACAACCGGACGTGTTGAATTGGAGCCGGGAAAACGTATGGCTGTATTGAGTCAGAACCACTTTGCATTTGATGAATACGAAGTTCTTCAAACGGTGATCATGGGTCATAAACGTTTGTTCGAGATCATGACTGAGAAGGATGCTTTGTACGCAAAACCAGATTTTTCAGATGAAGATGGAATGCGCACTGCTGAATTAGAAGCTGAATTTGCTGATTTGGAAGGATGGAATGCTGAAACTGATGCCGCAACGCTTTTGAGTAACTTGGGAATCGATGAGAGCAAGCATTACATGAAAATGTCCGATGTTCCATCTGAGTATAAGGTTCGTATCTTGTTGGCGCAAGCATTATTTGGAAATCCAGATGTGCTTGTACTGGATGAGCCTACGAATGACTTGGATCTGAAGACCATCTCTTGGTTGGAGGATTTCTTGTTGGATTTTAAAAATACGGTAATCGTAGTATCTCACGACCGTCACTTCTTGGATACGGTATGTACACACGTGTGTGATATCGACTTCGGGAAGATCAATTTATTTACAGGAAACTATACGTTCTGGTATCAAAGTTCTCAATTGGCGGCGCGTCAACGTGCAGATAAGAACAAGAAAGCAGAAGATAAGAAGAAAGAATTACAAGAGTTCATCGCGCGCTTCTCTGCCAATGCTTCTAAATCGAAGCAAGCAACAAGTCGTCGTAAGTTGATCGAAAAATTGGAT
>JBMLQF010000015.1:0-16116 GCA_049241705.1 Fluviicola sp.
GTATGTGTCCTTGCGCGTGTATGATTTATCCAATTTAATGGTGAGCACATCCTCTGAATAGGTGAACGGACGAGCTGTCCCGTTCATAGTAACGGATTTAATTTCCATACCTTTCGCGTCCAAAACCAAACTATCTGTTGCGTAGAAATGTGGCTTCGCAGTTAGCGTTTCTTTACCCATCAACCAAGACTTATTCCAGTCGAATGAAACTTCCAATTTGGTATTGATCAAATCGGTGTATACTGTTTCAGTTGCACGATAAACTTTGGGTTCTTCATCTATTAGTTCGATGTCTTGTTCCATCACCACATCATCGTGTGTTGAAACGTCGATAGGTTCGTCTTTAGATGTGTCGATAGGGCGGCAAGAAGCGGCTAGGATTGCTAGAAATAAATATCTTTTCTTCATGGATGTTGTTCTTGAAAAATCATTTTGCGTTCACACGGGTAAATATACCAATACAAAAGAAGGAATTGTCCTCAAAATGTCTCAAAAATTGGGCTCAATGGTTGAAATGTTTTTAATTTTGTTTCAAACCGTACACGAATGGAAAAAGCCAATTGGAAAGTAGATGGTCAAGTATTTGAAACAAACAACGACGGAGTAAATCTACGATGGGAGGATCACCGATTTTTCACGCTCACTTACAAGGGAAAGAAATTCCGTGGTGAAGTGATGGAGAACCGTCAGGAGGAAGGGATGTTGACCCTGAAATTGAACCACCGCGTTTTTCAAGTGCACAAGTCTGGACCACTGGACGCCTTGATCGCTTCTTTGGGAATGGATAAACCAAAAGTGCGCAAATTGAAACAATTGAAAGCACCTATGCCTGGTCGTTTGGTGAGCATTACCATTCAGGTCGGACAAGAAGTTCAGCCCGGTGATGCCTTGTTAACGTTGGAAGCCATGAAAATGGAAAATGTCTTGAAGGCTGAAGGAACAGGAGTGGTAAAGCGTTTGGCTGTGAATCCCGGAGACGTGGTAGAAAAAGGCGGCTTATTGATCGAATTTGAATAACTAGAAGTTCAAGATAAAAAGAACGGCTCACATCAGTGAGCCGTTTTCGTTTTAGCCATTTTGAGGCGCAAATGCTTTGTTGATAATAGACGGGTAAATGGTACCGAATTCTTTTAAACACCATTCTCGTAAACGTTGAATTTCTTCGGTATTGGACATCCAGCGAATCGCTTTTGTCAATTCTTTTTGAAATAGCTGAGGGTCAAAACTCACCTTCACCAAGATCTTCTTCGTTAGTTCAAACATGGTTACTGATTTTTGAATTACACACACAAGATAACGAATGCATTTCAAAAAAAGTATCTTGGAAATGTTAAAAAACCGCATAAAAAAAGCGGAGATAATTCCCCGCTTCTTATTGCCTTTGTATGGAGTTAATTCAAATGCTCTTTGATCACTTGATAAATCTCATACGTTGTTTTATCATAAACATAGATTACTAAATGCATGTTGTCCGGATTATATTGGTCTGGCAAGCGGTAAGCATAATTCACATAATATTTGCCGTTGGCATCCAAGTAATCAGCGGTTAATGTCTTTCCAAATGCACTTCCGTCAATACATCCTCTTAAGATATCCCTATGAACATAATTGTTATCATATGTGCCAACCAACTGTTGTTTCGCTATTAATGAATCTTCAATAAGATATACTGCAATGCCCAACTCATTCGTTAGGGTTTGGTCAATTTTATCAACTTCGGTGTGCAAAAACAATCCTCGCGTGCTTGCGAAGTAATTCGATGCAGCTTGAATATTGACCTTCAGTGTGCTCGACAAACAATTATTTGTCTTGTCTGTAATTGCCGGCCCTGCATTAGAATTGAATTGACCACCTGCTTGAACTCGATTTACACAGAACGAAGGATTGCCAACAAACGCACTTCCTGGAATACTTCCAAAGAAATTACCTATCTCCAAGCCTTCGTTACAATAAAGAACTGTGGGGAAATCGGACGATGTCATTTGGAAAGTTGTTAGTCCTGTTGGACCGGAATGTATTCCTACCCCAAAAATTCGGGAGGGATTTGTAGCGATCAAACTCTCCATATTTGAAGTAGACGCAGGGCAATTCGCACATTGATGGCCTGTGAAATCTTCAATCAAAACATTCCGCAAAGTATTTGTGTTCGGATTAAATGTTGGCCAATAACCTTGACTGAGATAATCTAAGCTATCACCACCTGGATAAAGGCTCCAATCCAGTCCAGAACTCCCTATTTTCGGGTAAGCGTTCACGGTTTTATCACATGATGTGAATGACCAAATTACGGCGATTAACCAAGTGAATTTGAACAGGTTATTGGTTAAATAAGGATTCATTCTTGCTTATTGAAGATGTTCTTTAATTACCTGATAGATCTCATACGTTGTTTTATCATAAACATAGATCACCAAATGCATGTTGTCCGGATCGTATTGGTCTGGCAAGCGGTAAGCATAATTCACATAATAGTTGCCGTTGGCATCCAAGTAATCAGCGGTTAATGTCTTTCCAAATGCACGTCCATCGATACAATCCCGCAAGATGTCTTTGTGCACGTAATTGTTGTTTGTGGTCAAGTTTGGCATGAGTTGTGGCCCAACAATAGAGTCTTCAACCACATATACAACCAAACCTAGATCATTTGTCAATCCGTTATCCACCTTTTCCACTTCTGTATGCAAGAATACCCCACGAGTAGCAGCAAAATAGTTCACATGCGCTTGAATATTCACCTTTAAAGCAGATGCCAATTGAGAAGTAGTTTTACTAGTCCATGAACCTGGTCCAACGGTGTTATCCGTACCAACCAGTTCACGGTTCACAGCACCATGTGGATTTCCTTGAAAGGATGTTCCCGCTACGGCGCCAAAAAACTGACAGATCTCAATCGAAAAATCGTTGTAAAGCACCAAAGGATAGGTTGCATTTTCTTCCTGAAAATCTGTTAGACCCAAGGGACTACCATGTACTCCAACGCCAAATACGCGACCAGGATTAGCATCTTCAATGGTATGTAAAAGATTTGCTGCATTCGGACAGTTGTTGCAACGGTGACCGGTAAAATCTTCGATCAGAACGTTTCGTAACGTGTTCGTATTTGCTGTGAAAGTAGGCCAATGCCCCTGATTTACATAATCCAAACTATCACCACCCGGATACAAAGTCCAGTCCAACCCACCAGTTGTTTGTGTTCCCGGAGGATACGCATTTGAGACCTTATCACAAGAAGCCAATGTCAAGATTCCAATCAATCCACCAGCAAGTAGCCATTTAAACTGTTTCATAGCCATTTCGATTAAAAACTTTGTGTAAATGAAATTGTCAAACCATTAGATGCAGGTACGAAGCGACACACCCCACCAACGCAGAACAATCCTGCACGTTGACGTCCATAGTTGATCGATAAGCGTGTTGCTTCTTTGATCCATCCGAATGATCCCGTAATGTAATGGATACGCAGATCCTCATTTCTATTTCCGTAATTCCATTGATCGATCACACCAAAGAACCAATTTGGAGAAATGGTATATTCGATCACAGCTGTCGCCCAATTACCTTTATCTTCGCGCACAAGATCATAAGTACCTTCATGTTCTTCATAGACGTTCGCATTGAACAAGCCTTGCAATTCCATGCGAATGTTGTGTTTACTATTGATCTTGTAGCCCATTTCTAAAACGGCGATGTGTGTTTTGATTACACCGTGGGCATCAGGAGTAACTTTTGCTACATCGTTGTTGATGCGAATACGGTAATAAGATCCGATCACATAGAATTTCTTACTGAATTTATATGTGATGTTCACGTTGAAGTCTTCCCACAACAAGCTATCAGATTTATCGAATGGATTGGATTGATACATCACTCGAGTTGTGTCAGTTGGATCAAATCCGGCATAAGAACGAATAGGCATGTAAGCTGTAGAATAGTTTACGTTGATAGGCACCGCATATTTTCCCAATACTCCTTTCGGGATAGTGTAAAGCACTTCGCCTTGTAATGCTACTTCGCCCAGCGGTTGTGTCGCATATGGGTACAAAGTTGCAACCAGATTATAGGTATGTGTTTTATTAAGAGCAGGCAAGAAATTTATGAAAAGATCTTGTAGATCCTTGGTGCGATCTGAACGGAAGCTCATGTTTTCCACAGATTTTGCAGAGAACAAGATTCCCAACCCTTTTTGAGAGTAACCCATATTTACCAAGGCCGCATGACCGTTATTGTAAATATATCCGTTATCGCTTGAAGGGTCGTTTTCTTTCAGGATGTATTCTCCGTTCATGTAGAACTTCTTATAGCGGATATCCATGCGACCACCGTAAGCGCCAACGTTTTCAGGTAACACATAGGTTTCGTTGTCATCCTTCTGGTATTTACTTACCAATGAACCACCCAAAGTGATATCCAACCCGGTTGAGTCTAGTCCATGAAACAGGTCATTTAAATGAACTTGTGCATCTACACCTCGGGTGATACCATCGGAGTTTACAACTCTACCACCTTGAAAAGAGTAACGTTGAAAACCATAGACCCCTTTAATTTGAACACCTTTATAAGGTCTTAAGATTACACGTGCACCATCAATAGCATTGTCATAACCCAAATTGCGATCTTCGTAGGCACGCAAGGCCATTCCTGAACCAAACTGTTCGTAGAAATGTCCCAATGTAATGTCCACGTAATCGTTAGCATATCCTACATAACGCATCCCGATTCCAGTTCCGTCAAAACGGTTTGGATATCCTTGAATGCGCGGCAAGTAACTTTCAACACGCATTCCTGCCTTGAAATTGCCATGGGTGTAAAATACATTCATGTAAGAATTCAGCAACCCTTTAGAATCAGGTTGTGTAGCGTCGATTAACGTATCCGCATTTAGATATTGAAAAGTTGCTTCCATGTTTCCAGAGAAGTTACCTCCTGAAACAGATTGTCCGAGTGCTGTAAGCGACCCGGACAATGTGCAGATTCCTAAGATCCAGTTTTTCATGTAGTTTTTATTTTCCAGTCAGTTTCAGGATTTCCTGATACAATTTTTCTTCATCACCTGGTGCATAGCTATTGTGTGAATAAACGATGTTTCCTTCAGCATCCACCAAGAATGTGTGAGGAACGTTATTCACTCCCATTGCGCGCTTGAAGTCACCATTTGGGTCCATTAATACCATGTATTCCCAACCTTTTCCGTTCACGTAAACAGGGACTTGAGCTTTCGTTTTCTCGTCATCAATAGTTACAGCAACCACCGTAACTCCAGTTTCTTCTTGCCACTCAGCATAACTTTCGTGAATGGTGTTCAATTCTCGCTTGCAAGGAGAACACCATGTTGCCCAGAAGGAAAATACGATCGGACCTTTCAATCCAAGTTCAGCTGTATTCACAGGCTTTCCTTCCATGTCTACTAGTTTTACAGAAGGAACTTTTTTCACTGATCCGCCCTCTTCTTGAGCGATTGTCAAAAGACTAAAGGTTAGTCCGATAAATAGTAACGCAAGCTTTTTCATAGTTTATCAATTTTGACACGATGCTTTCAAGTTCCGTGCCGTGATTCAAATATAGACGGAATTTCTGCAGGTTCTAACATCTGGATTTTATGAATTCTTGTATTCCTAAAAATTTCTTTTGAATCGAGGATTCTTGAAATGCTGACAAATACGGTCGATTTGCTTGGAACGATAAAAAGTAACCGAATTCATCAGGTTTTATTTGAAAATTTAGCCCTGCAATTTGATTTTTTGGCCGAAAAATTGTAATCTTACCAATTAGAGGTTCAAAAAGGAACGTTTTTTGGAATGAAGTATTTCATAGTTTTGCTTTGAACTCGTGATAAAATTGAAGTCTATGAAAAAAATATTTACTCTCCTTTGTTTAGCTGGTGGTGTTTTCACTGCATCTGCACAATCTGTGGTTATGGAGCACATTGAAATGCCCAGCTATAACGTAGTCGAATTAATAAACTCTGGTGATACTGTGGAATACAATACTACAGGAGATCACTTCGAACTTCCTGTTCGTTTGACAGTTTCTGGAGTTGGAAGTGGCAATGTAAGTTTTCGCGTAAAGGAGATCTCAACAAGCCCTTGTATTACGGATCAAATTTGTGGTTTCTTGTATCCGGATCCCAACTTCCAAGGTAGTTGTTGGTCGCCAAATAGTGCCGATTATGTTTCTCCAAGCATGAACGGGATCAATTTTGCTGCAGGAGATACCGTTATCGTTAAGCCGCAAGGAAGTATTAGTTGTGGAGCTTGCGCTCAGTACCGTTACATTGTTCGTGTAAGTGGAAATGAAGTTGACTCATTTGATTTAAAAGTATGTTCTACTCTTTCAATACCAAATCAGGAGCCAGAAGAGTTTGATGTGCGTGTTTATCCAAACCCATCAAGTAGTGTTATGACAATTCAGGCAACAGGTGTTGAAGGAAATGTGGATGTTAAGATTACAGATGTTCTTGGTAAAGTTGTTTACAATGAATCGGTTTCTCCAATGAAAAAGATCGATGTTTCCGAATTTAAAAATGGAGTTTACTTGGTTACTGTTAGCGACAATGGTAAAAAAGTTCAAACCAAACGTATCGTTGTTAAGCACTAATCGATATTTCGAACAAATAAAATTGTAAAGGGGGAGTTTTCCCCTTTTTTTTGTGATCAATATTTTGATTGTATGTTGTTTAGACGAGGAAAATTCCTGGGATTTCTTGACCGCGTTTTTTGTTTCCTTTAAACGAGCTTCACTAATCGTTATAGAAATAGTTTTTCAAGAAATGGAATTGCAGCCACTGCTGTTTCGTTCACTTTAATAAAATCATTGGGGATGTAAAGTTCTGCCGCGTTTGGGTCAACGACGATCTTCTGAATGGCGTGAAGTGCCAGCTGTGATAATCCCGCAGCTGGATACACGTTTAAGGAAGTTCCGATCACCAACAGAACATCCGCTTTTTTAACGATTTCAACAGCCACATCCATCATAGGCACCGGTTCACCAAACCAAACTACATGTGGTCGCAATCGATAACCGTCGTCGCATAGATCAGTAGGACCCAATTCCCAGCTTTCTATTGGGTACAGTTTGTTCTCCTGGTTTGGACCTGAACTTTTTGCAAAGCGAATATTCCCATGTAGGTGAGTTAAATGAATACTGCCAGCTCGTTCATGAAGATCATCGATATTTTGAGTAATAATTTCAACGTGAAATTTTTCTTCTAAGTCTTTTAGGAACAAATGGCAAGCGTTGGGCGTAGCTTCAATGATTTGTTTTCTTCGAATATTGTAAAAAGTGGTAACTAGATCAGGATTAGCCCTCCAAGCCTCCGGAGTTGCAACTTCCTCTATACGGTAGTTTTCCCACAGCCCATTTGAATCACGAAAAGTTGATATACCGCTTTCGGCACTCATTCCTGCTCCACTTAAGACTACGAGATTTGGCTTCATGAATAACTGTACTAAAATTTAACAGATTAGCTTTCCAATAATTTTAGCCTTTATGAGTACAAATAAACACTTAATTTCTTGTTTGCCATCGATTAGTAAAATAAATTTGGTACAACAAAAATCTTTAAAGCATGATTAAAACGTTACTTCCTGCGTTGGCAATGGTAGTTGGTACTACAGCTTTCGCACAAACGCATTTCTCTGATGATTTCAACGATGTCAACTTGACAGGTTGGTCTAGCACAGATAACGATTCTGATGCACCGCCAGCATCAGGTACGAACTTTGATATTTGGTATGCAGCTGATATGAGCGCTTCGTTCTCTCAGTTGGGCGCAGGTTCTGCTGTTTCTCGCTCTTGGGCTAGCAACGTAGTTTACTCACCAAACAACTTTTTGGTGTCGCCAGCAATCAACTTGACTTCTGCTTCTGCAACAGGTCTTTCTTTGATGTGGCAAGTTGGTTCGATCGAATCTACAGCATCTACTTGGTATCAAGAGCACTACGCTGTTTATGTTTCTACATCGAACACTCCTGCAACAATGATTGCAACTGCACCGGTTTACGAAGAAACGTTGCCGGCTGGAGAGACAGTATTCTCTCGTACAGTAGATCTTTCTTCTTACGCTGGACAAACTGTTTACGTTTTGTTCCGCCACTACAACTGTACTGATGAAAATGCATTGGTATTGGATAACGTTGTGGTGAAGAACTTGCAAGCAAATGATGCATCAGTTGATGGTGTAGTTCTTAATCGCTATTCTCAAATCAGCACGAACAACACATTGGCTGTTTCTGTGAAAAATGAGGGTTCAAATGCGATCACTTCTGTACAGATCAACTGGAACGATGGTACTGACCACATCCAAACAATCAATGGTTTGAACATTGCTCCAGGAGCAACTGCAAACGTTAACCACCCAACTGCGGTGAACTACGCTACTGCTGTTGAAGAGAATATTGCAGTAACAATTTCTCAAGTGAACACTGTAGCTGATGCAGATCCATCAAACAACACTGGTTCAGCAAATATCAACACAGTAAGTGCTGTAGAAGAGAAAAGTGTAGTAATCGAAGAAGGTACTGGTACTTGGTGTCAGTGGTGTCCTCGTGGAGCAGTTGCAATGGATTATATGGTTACAACGTATCCAACTGACTTCATCGGAATTGCGGTTCACAATGGTGACCCAATGACTGTTACTGAATACGATAACGGAGCTGACTTCTCTGGATACCCAGGATCAAATGTAGACCGTGCATTGTTGGATCAATCTGTATCTCAGAATTCATTCGTTTCTTACTACAATGCTCGTAAAGACTTGATCGTTCCAGCTGGAATCTCTGTTTCTGCAACAGGTGCTGGAAGCAACGTTTCTATCGTAGCAAGCGCAACTTTCCGTACGCCTTTCGCTGCTGCTAACTACCGTTTGGGTGTTATTATTGTTGAGGATGGTGTTACAGGTACAACTTCTGGATACAACCAAGCAAATGCTTACGCTGGTGGTGCTAACGGTGCAATGGGTGGATATGAGTCTTTGCCAAACCCAGTTCCTGCTGCACAAATGGTATATGATCACGTAGGTCGCGCTTTGTTGGGTGGATATAACGGTCAAACTGGATCAGTTCCAACAACAATCACTGACGGACAAGTAGTGAACTATACTTTCAACTACACTGTTCCTGGAACAAGCAACAAAGCTAATATGCATGCGGTAGCTGTGTTGATCGACCAAGCTACTGGTGAGATCGTAAACGCGGCTCAAGGTTCTTTGTCTGGTGCTTCTTTGGGTGAAATGGAAACAATCGGAATGGAAGTGTATCCTAACCCTGCATCTGATGTTGTAAACGTGAAATTTGAAGGACAAGGTGGTGATTACCAAATCGTGATCACTGACTTGGCTGGTCGTCAAGTTGCTGCTACTTCTGTAGTTAACGCAAATGGTGCTCAAGCTGTTGCTTTGCCAGTTTCTGAATTGGGTGCTGGTAACTACTTGGTAACTATTGCTAAAGAGGGAGCGTCTTACACACAAAACTTGATCGTTAAGTAATCTTAGCATAACGAATGGAAATCCCGGTGAGTAATCACCGGGATTTTTTGTTTTTAGACGGGGAATTATCGCTTCTTGTCGGGAGTTTTATTAACTTTATCGCCCCTTACGAAACGCATATTTATGCCTAAGATTCGAAAACAAGACGCCCTGGATTACCATGCATCTGGAAGACCAGGAAAAATACAAGTTATACCAACGAAGCCCTATGCTTCCCAACGCGACCTGTCTTTGGCCTACTCTCCAGGAGTAGCGGAGCCGTGTATCAAGATCGCGGAGAACGAAGAGGATGTTTACCGATATACCAGCAAAGGAAACTTGGTGGCTGTTATTTCGAATGGAACAGCCGTTCTTGGGTTAGGAGATATAGGTCCATCTGCGTCTAAACCAGTCATGGAAGGAAAGGGTTTACTATTCAAAATTTTCGCGGATATTGATGTCTTTGATATTGAAGTGGATGCGAAAGATCCTGAAAAGTTCATCCAAACGGTAAAGGCGATTGCGCCTACTTTTGGAGGTATCAACTTAGAGGATATCAAGGCACCTGAAGCATTCGAAATTGAAAGAAGATTGAAGGAAGAATTAGATATTCCAGTAATGCACGATGATCAGCACGGAACGGCCATTATTTCTTCTGCCGCTTTGTTGAATGCGCTGGAATTGGCTAAAAAGAAAATCCAAAAAGTAAAAATCGTAATTTCTGGTGCCGGAGCGGCAGCAATATCTTGTGTAAACCTTTACGTAGCACTGGGTGCGGATGTCAAGAATATTTACATGTTCGACAGCAAAGGTTTGATCCACGCTGGGAGAACAGATCTGGATGAGATGAAACAAGTATTCGCGGTACACAAAAAAGATTGCTCCTTGGTGGAAGCTTTCAAAGGAGCGGATGTTTTTCTTGGTTTGTCTAAAGGAAATTTGGTAGGCAAGGAAATGGTAGCCTCTATGGCCAAAAATCCGATCGTATTTGCTTTAGCGAATCCAGAGCCAGAGATTTCGTACAAAGACGCGATGGCTGTTCGAAATGACATTATCATGGCGACTGGTCGATCCGATCATCCTAACCAAGTAAATAATGTGCTTGGTTTTCCGTTCATTTTCCGCGGTGCTTTGGATGTTCGAGCAAAATGCATTAATGAGGAGATGAAATTGGCCGCTGTTCATGCAATTGCCAATCTTGCAAAAGAAACCATTCCAGAAGAAGTGATCGAAGCATATGGCGAAAAGCACATTGCGTTCGGTAAAGAACAGATCATACCAAAACCTTTGGATCCGCGTTTGATCTATTCCGTTGCCCCGGCAGTTGCAAAAGCTGCAATGGAATCCGGCGTTGCTCGTAACCCGATCTCTAATTGGGACGACTATGAAATGGAGTTGAAGAAACGTCTGGGTCTGGATAATAAATTGGTGCGCAATATCACCACCAAAGCTCAAGGAAATCCGCAACGTGTTGTTTTTGCAGAAGCAGATAACTTGAAGATCTTGAAGGCGGCACAAACTGCAACTGAAGAAGGCGTTTGTATCCCAATCTTGTTGGGTAAACGCAAAGTGATCGAAGCACTAATTGCAGAATACAGTATTGAAATTCCTGGAATGACGATCATCGATCCGAAATCTGATACAGAGAAAATGCGCCGACAGGTTTACGGGAAAGCATTCTTCGAAAAACGTATGCGTAAGGGATTCACAGAGTTCGAAGCAATCCAGATCATGCGTGAGCGAAACCATTTCGGTGCGATGATGGTAGAAGTGGGTGATGCAGATGCAATGATCTCAGGTTTGACCAGAAATTATCGGGATGTTGTTCGACCGGCAATTCAAACAGTCGGACTTCAAAAGGATGTGAACGTAATGGCAGGAGTATACATGCTCATGACGAAGCGTGGACCTCTATTCTTAGCGGATACAACGATCAATAGAAATCCTTCCGCTGAGCAAATTGCTGAGATCACATTCAATGTAGCGAAAACATTGAGAAAATTCAAAGTGACACCAAAGATCGCTTTGTTGAGTTACAGCAACTTTGGGTCGGCACCGGGTGAAGACTCTCAAAAAATGGCTGAAGCAGTTCAATTATTGCATGAAAAACACCCGAGTCTTTGTGTCGATGGTGAGGTACAGGCAAATTTTGCGCTGAACAATGAATTGATGAACGAAAAGTTCTCATTCTCGATGTTGGCCAATAAGGAAGTGAATACCCTGATCTTCCCGAACTTGTCTGCTGGAAACATTTCTTACAAATTGTTGCAGGAAATTACTGAAGGTGATGCGATCGGTCCGATCCTGGTTGGATTGAAAAAATCAATCCACGTACTTCAAATGGGATCATCTGTTCGTGAGATTGTGAATATGGTGAAAGTTGCCGTTGTTGATGCACAAACAAAGTAAAAGATTAAACTAGCTGATTTATCATGATTGCACACTTGAACGGACGCCTTGTTGAAAAGAACCCTACCAATGTTATCATTGAATGTGGTGGTGTGGGTTATTTTGTGCGCATTTCATTGAACACCTTTGCGGCTCTGGGTAAAGAAGAATCATTGAAGCTATTTACGCAACAAGTGATTCGCGAAGATGCACATTTGTTATTCGGATTTTATTCTACAGAAGAAAGGGACTTGTTCAATTTGTTATGTTCCGTTTCGGGGATTGGACCAACCACCGCCATTTTGATGTTGTCATCTATGCTGCCCGTTGAAATTGCCCAAGCTATTCAAACGGAGGATGTTAGAACGATACAATCAATTAAAGGAATTGGCGCGAAGACAGCGCAGCGTGTGATCATCGATCTTAAGGACAAAATGGTGAAAGTTGATTTTGCTGAAAGTGCAAATATTTTTGCTGGTCACAATACAAATCGATTTGATGCGTTAACAGCATTGATTTCGCTAGGTTTCGATAAGAAAGCTGCCGAAAAAGCAATTGATAAAATAGCTACCGGAAATGAGACTGTTGAAGAACTCATCAAGGCTGCACTGAAAATATTATAACAACTTGGAAAATAACGCTTTCACTAACTACAATTTCTACAAGCAACTATCATTGATGGTTGTTTCTTTCTTTGTATTAGTGGTTGGTCATGCGCAGGAAGACACCAACAAGGTGCAGCTGCCTTTCCCAATTACCAACCCAATTGATCCAACCCAAAATACTCCACAAAGTTTTGACTTGGGGGATCCTTCAAACGTAAAGCAAACCATTGTTTTTGATCCGGTTACCGGAAAATACATCTTTAAGGAAACCTACGGATCTACAGAAATGAATTTCCGAAATCCATCCATGATGACGCTTGAAGAGTACCTGGAGTATGAGCGTCAGAAAATGTTGAAGGAGAATTGGAAAGACAAGATCGATCAACAAACGGAAGAGGAAAGAGCATTGGAGTTTCCAATCAAGATCCCATCAAAAACATTTGAGAATTTCTTCGGTTCAGATCAGATCACTATTCGACCGCAAGGTTCCATTGAGGTGAGTTTGGGTGTAAACTCGTCTCGCTATGATAACCCGATCTTACCAGTAAAACAGCGTCGCATTACGCGCTTCGATTTCCAGCAACAGATCCAAATGAACTTGGTGGGTCAGATTGGTACAAAACTGAAATTAAACACCTCTTACAACACGCAAGCTGCATTTGACTTTGACAATATCACCAAATTAGGTTATTCTGGTGACGAAGATCAGATCATGCAACGCATTGAACTCGGAAACGTGAGCTTCCCAGCCTTTGGTTCACTGATTCCAGGTTCTCAAACTTTGTTTGGTGCCTACACGAAATTACGTTTCGGAAATTTGACGGTTGATGCGATCGGTGCCTCGGCACGCGGTAAACGTACAGAGATCAATATTACCGGAAAGGCTCAGGTTCAACCTTTTGAATTGGCTGCAGATAACTACGAAGCGAATCGCCACTACTTCGTAAACATGTACTTCCACAATAATTACGATGCAGCAATGGCTCAATTGCCTAACGTGGCATCTGAGATCTACATTACACGTATGGAAGTTTGGGTTACCAATCGTGTGAATAGCACGGAAAATGCCCGAAATATCTTGGCGTTTTCGGATTTAGGTGAAGGAAACCAAACAGACGTAGAAGGAAATCCAGCACCTTTTCCTGGCACACCATTCCCGGATAATGAATCCAATGGTTTGTACAATTGGTTGGTAAATAATTCTTCTGTAAGAGAATTCAACCAGGCTGTTTCTGCATTGAGCGCCATGCCGGTTGCCCCAGGACCATTTCAACAAGCAGTACACTACGAGAAAGTAGAGAATGCGCGAAAATTGGGTGAGTCTGAATATACTTACAACGCTCTATTAGGTTATTTATCACTGAATCAACCATTGAATAACGACGAAGTTCTTGCGGTTGCATATGAATACACCTATCGCGGTGAAACTTACCAAGTAGGGGAATTTTCAACAGACGGTGTAGACGGTCAAGAGGCATTATATCTGAAATTATTGAAACCTACGATCACGAATCCTACCTTGAAAATTTGGGATTTGATGATGAAGAACGTGTATTCGATTGGTGCTTATCAGGTCGATGAACAAGGCTTCAGATTGAATGTTTTCTACAACAATCCGGAATCATCAGTTTTGGCGCCAGTGTTCCCAATTGATCAACTACAGAACCAACAGATCATCACACTGGTTGATATGGACCGCTACAACGTGAACGATCAGTCGTTTTCGGATGGAATGTTCGACTTTGTGCCAATTTCCTTCAATGGAAACCGTGCCCAAACTGGTGGAACGATCAACCCGAAAAATGGACGTATTTATTTCTCAACGGTTGAACCTTTTGGTAAAACCTTGGCTGATAAAATGATCAATAAAGGGATTCCACAGACCATCGTTGATCGCTACGCCTTCACCGAATTGTACGACTCCACAAAAACGGCTGCACAACAGATTCCAAGCAAGAACAGATTCTTCTTCAAAGGAGAATACCAGTCTTCCATCTCATCGGATATTCCATTGAATGCCCTGAATGTTCCTGAAGGAGCTGTGAAGGTTACAGCAGGTGGTATTCCATTGACTGAGGGCCAGGATTATACCGTAGATTACAACTTGGGACGTGTTAAGATATTGAATACCGGAATTTTGGAATCAAATACACCGATTAAGATTACCATAGAAAGTAATTCCGTCTTCGGTTTCCAAGCCAAGTCCATGGTAGGAACGCATTTGAACTATCGTTTCAACAAGGATTTCAATATTGGAGCCACATGGTTGCGCATGATGGAACGACCGGTTACTCAAAAAGTGGATATTGGTTCAGAACCATATAAGAATAACGTAATTGGATTTGACATCAAGTATCGCACGGAACTTCCATTCTTGACGAAAGCGATCGACTTGTTACCGATTATTTCCACCAAGGAAAAGTCGTTTATGACCTTCAACGGCGAAGCGGCGATGTTGATCCCGGGTACACCAAGAGCCATTTCAAAAACAGGTATTTCGTATGTCGATGATTTCGAAGGAAGTCAGAGTACGATCGATTTGCGTTCTAATTCGTCCTGGCGTTTGGCTTCAACACCACAAGGACAACCTGATCTGTTCCCGGAAGGTGAGCAAAAAGCATTGGTTAACGGATTTAAACGTTCAAAAACAGCGTGGTATCTAATCGATCCATTGTTCTATCAATCCAATAACCTTACGCCTCAGCATATCAAAGACGACCCATCTATGTTGTCGGATAGTCGCATGCGTTTGGTATCTCAAACGGACATCTTCCCGAATCAACAGTTGACCTACGGTTCGATCCCAACCATTCCAATCTTGGAGTTTGCTTATTATCCGAATGAGCGTGGAATGTATAACTATGACACGACAAATGTGAATAGCGATGGTACTTTCAGCAATCCGGAAGATCGTTGGGGAGGGATCATGCGCGCACTTTCTACCAATGATTTTGAGCAAGCAAACGTAGAGTATATTCAATTTTGGGTCTTGGATCCATTTAACGAAGATGCTGAAAATGTAAATCCGAACACCACACATAACGGAGGTGACCTGTACTTTAACCTGGGGAATATCTCAGAAGATGTGTTGGCTGATTCGCGCAAAAGTTTTGAGAACGGAATTCCGCCTTATGCTGGAGCAAATTATCCGGTAGATTATACTCCGTGGGCAATGGTCAGCACCCAACAGGTGGTGGTGAATGCATTTGATCAAGATCCAAATTCCCGAATCAATCAAGATGTTGGTTTGGACGGGTATAACAACAACGAAGAGAAAAATAGCTTTACCCAATTCGTAAACTGGGTGCAGAACTCTTCACTTGATCCGGCTGTGAAAGCGCGTATGATCAGTGACCCTTCGAACGATGATTACAATTTCTATCGTGATGATGTTTACGATCAGCAACAGTTGAATATTCTCGAGCGCTACAAGCGTTACAATGGTATGCAGGGGAACTCGCCAACTACGGAGATGTCTGATACCATGAACAGTGAAGGATACCCAACGCAAGGGACGAACATGCCGGATCTGGAGGATATCAACCAAGACAACAACCTTTCAGAGTCTGAAGCATATTTCCAGTACAAGGTAAGCTTACGCCCTCAGGATATGGTGGTTGGAAAGAACTTCATTACCTCTGTTGTAACGTATCAACCATCTGG
>JBMLQF010000016.1:0-5122 GCA_049241705.1 Fluviicola sp.
TCTGGAGGTTTCCGCACCAAGTTAAAAGAAATGGATTTCGGAGCAATCGGAGCACTGACATACAGCAGATCATTTACATACACAGAGACTACTCGTCGCGGGTATACAAACAGTTCTGATCCAAATGCGCCACAAGCATCTCAATTGGATTACGAATATTTGGACAAGAACAATGTGGAACAAGTTTTGGCTGGTGCCATGGCAAACTTCTCATTGCGTATCAACAAGAACAATACCTTATCCTTCAAAAACATTTACAGCATCAACTCCGACGATAAATTGATCAATCGTACCGGAGAGATCAACCCATTGGAAGCGAATCCAAGTTTATTGCGATCGAATGCACGTTGGTTCACGTCGAATCAAATCTATTCAGGTCAGTTGAACGGAGACCACTTGTTGAAAGGTGAGAAATTGCGCATCAACTGGGTAGCTTCTTATAGCAATGTGAGACGCGTTATCCCAAGCTTGAATCGTTCAGTATATACACGCTTTAAAGATGTGATCGATCCAACAGATCCGAATCCGCGCGACACCATGTACGTGGCAAACATTTCTTACACGAACGTTGGTCCTGCTTACGGCGGTGGAATGTTCTTCTCTGAAAACCGCGAAAATTCTTACAATGGACGCGTTGATGCAACGTATAAATTGATAGATACCAAAACATCTAAAATGGATGTGAAGGTAGGATACTTTACACAGTTGAGAAACCGAACTTTCGAAGCACGCCAATTGGGGTATACAAGATACGGGATCGTTGGTGGAAATATTACTTTCAACGAAAACTTGTTGTACTTGCCGGAAGATCAGATCTTCGCTCCTGAGAACATGGGCTTGATCCAAGCACCTGAAGGCGGTAACAACGGTATAGGCGGGTTCAAATTAACAGATGGTACAAAATTCTCTGATGCTTATACAGCGCAATCTAGCTTAAATGCTGGTTACATGCAAGCAGATAATAAATTTGGAAAATGGCATTTGATCTACGGAGCTCGTGTGGAACATTTCAACCAACAATTGAGTGCTCGCAAAGACGACAATTCACCCTTAGAGATCAACACGAATAAGTTGGATATCTTACCTTCTGTGAATGCCGTATTCAGTTTAACAGATAAGAACAATGTTCGCGCATCTTACTCTCAAACCTTGAACCGTCCGGAATACCGTGAGTTGGCACCATTCGCGTTCTATGATTTCACTACAAACTTCGTAGTTTCAGGTAACGAGGAATTGGTTCGTGCGAAGATCAACAACTTCGATGTACGTTTTGAGCGCTACCCAGGAAAAGGGCAATTGATCACTGCAACTGCATTCTACAAGCACTTCAGCAACCCGATCGAGCAAGTTTCTCGTCCGGATGTAACCGGAGAGATCTCCTTTAGAAACGTACCTGTTGCACATAACTTTGGTTTAGAAGTAGAAGGTCGTACTTTGATCTCTTCCCTGTTTGATGCCGATTCAAATTCCATTGCACAACATTTTACGATCTATGGAAACTTGGCAGTGATCCGTTCAAAAGTTGATGTATCAGGAGTTCTTGGATCAACATCAGATTCTCGTCCATTGCAAGGTCAGTCGCCTTACATCTTCAATGCTGGAATTCAATACCGTCACCCGGAAAAACATTGGGGAGCGTCCTTGAATGTAAACCGTGTTGGAGAGCGTATTGCGATCGTTGGAAACGTGAATGAGCCAGATCTTTGGGAGAACGCGCGTACCTTCATCGATGTGCAATTGAGTAAATCATTCTGGAAAGAGAAGGCTGAATTCAAGATCAATTTCCAAAACATCTTGGCACAAGATCAGATCTTCTATCAAAACAATACACAAACAGAGAAAACTTCTGGATTCAATCAAGCAGTGAACACTGTGTTTGTTGGAGACAAAACGAATAACAATGGTTACCAGGAAAATGTGGACGATCAGGTATGGCGCACACGCATGGGACAAACCATTTCCTTATCCTTGAGTATCAAACTGTAAGATCATAGCATACAGTTTACCCGAAACCCCGCCCTGCTTCACCAGGCGGGGTTTTTCTTTGCAACGTGAATTTAATGCTACCAATCACTTCATAAAAACTTAACGCAATTTCATCAGAACGATAACTTAAAACTAAGCTCCTAACAAGGTTGCTATATCAATTTTGTATCAGAAAAAAATAAAGAAAGAAAAAGATGAAAAAGATCTACTTATTAGGGTTATTCGCTTCCTTATCCGCCCTTGCCCTAGGCCAATCATTTTTTGTTCCAACCTCATACAGAGGTGCATTTGCTCCAGCTCCAGAAGCTATGTGGACAGATGGATGGACAAACTGGGATCCGCAAAACACAAACTACGGAACCTCCAATGTTACGATTACGACTAACATTACCACAAACACTACGTGGACTGCAAACAACATTTACTTGTTGCAAGGACAGATCTACGTGAAGAATGGTGCAACTTTAACGATTGAACCGGGAACGGTAGTTATGGGAGATAAAAGTGTTCCTGGATCAGGTTTGTTCATTACTCAAGGATCGAACTTGGTTGCTCAAGGTACAGTATCTCAACCAATCGTATTTACTTCTAACCAACCGGCGGGAGCACGCGCTGCAGGTGACTGGGGTGGAATTATCCTTTTAGGTGCTGCATCAAACAACCAACCAGGAGGAATTGCAAACATCGAAGGTTTGGCTCCAACTCCTGACACACAATTTGGTGGTGGTGTAAATCCTGATGATAACGACAACTCTGGAACCTTGACATATGTTCGTATCGAATTCTCTGGTTATGCTTACCAAACAGATAAAGAGATCAATGCCTTGACTATGGGTTCAGTTGGACGCGGTACAACTATTCACCACATTCAGGTTTCTTTCGGAAACGATGACGCTTTCGAATGGTTTGGTGGAACTGTAAATGCACACCACTTGGTTTCTTACCGCAACTTGGATGATGATTTTGATACGGATTTCGGATACCGTGGAAATGTACAGTTTGGTTTGATCGTACGTGATCCAAATATCGCTGACAACCCTGCTATTTCTACTTCAGAAGGCTTTGAATCAGATAACGACGCTTCAGGTTCTGCTGCAAATCCTCAAACATCACCAATCTTCTCTAATATTACTGCAATCGGTCCATTCCGCGGAAACAACGGAAATACAATTGCTGCTGGTTACCGTCGTGGAGCTCGTTTGCGCAGAAATACAGCGTTACGCCTTTACAACTCTATTTTCATGGACTTTGCGCGCGGAATCCACATCGATGGTACTGCTGCCGAAACAAACGCGACAAATGGTACTTTGAAATACATGAACAACATCGTTGCCGGAACTACAACGGCACGCGTTTGTGAGCGCAATACAGGAAGTACTTTCCCAATCTGGACTTGGTTCGGATCAAACAATAACGACTCATTGGCATCACCTGCAGGTATTTTGGTAAATCCATACGTTTACTTAACGCCAGATTACCGTCCGGCTGGAGCAATCGCTTTGGGTAACTCAAACTTTACAGATGCAACAATTCTTCCATACGTTTTGACTGCACCGGCAGCAACAACGGCTTATAACTACTGTGTTGGCGGAACAGCTACTCAATTGACTGCAACTGCAGGCGCTGGAAACAGCTTGGTATGGTACACAAGTGCTTCAGGAGGAACTGGATCAACAACAGCTCCAACTCCTGCAACAACTTCTGCCGGAACTTTCAATTACTATGTTGCTCAAGCTAATGCTGAAGGAACTGAAGGACCACGCACTCAAATCACTGTAACAGTGAATGCATTGCCTGCAACACCTTCTGTTACTCCAAATGGTCCGACTTCATTCTGTACTGGTGGATCTGTAGATCTAACAGCTACATCTGCGAATGGATATTCATGGACAAACAACCCTGGTACAACACAAACGATCACTGTATCTACTTCTGGAAGCTACGCAGTAACAATTACTGACGCAAACGGATGTCAAGCTACTTCAGCACCGATCAACGTAAACGTTTCTAACGCTCCCACACCTACAGTTCAGGCTTCAGGTGCAACAGCAATCTGTTCTGGTGATACAGTTACCTTGACTTCTTCTACTGCAGATTCTTACTTGTGGTCAAATGGTTTGACTACACAATCCATTCAAGTAACTACAGCTGGAACTTACCATGTAACCACAACAAATGCGAATGCATGTGATGGAGTTGGTCAATCTGCTGACGTAGTTGTAACAGTTGGAACAACACCTACAGCGGTTGTTAGCTCAGTAGTGGTAAACGGAATCATCGTTTCATTTACAAATGGATCTACAAACGCAACGAGCTACTCTTGGGATTTTGGAGATTTCACAAATTCTTCTGCTGCTAGTCCAACACACGCTTACGCAATCAGCGATACGTACACAGTAACTATGACAGCTACAAATGGTAACTGTTCAGATGACACAACTTTCACAGTTTCTATTACAGTTGGATTGGATGAATTGGATGCTATCGGAGCAATGAGCTTGTTCCCTAACCCTACAGCAGACCAAGCTACACTTTCATTTGAATTGCAGAACCCACAAGTTGTTGAAGCGGTATTGATGAACGTGAACGGTCAGATCGTTCAAACAATTGCGAACGAAGAAATGACAGAAGGAACACATGAACTTCAAATCACTACTTCAGATCTGGAAGCTGGAATTTACTTCGCGGTTATCCGTGCAGGAGTTTCTACACAAACATTACGCTTAAGCGTGATCAAATAAGGATCTCACAATATGAGAAAAGGCACTCTTCGGAGTGCCTTTTTTTATGCTTGTAACAATTGAATGATCAATGATTCAAGTTTCTCGGGAGTTGTGGTTGGCGAAAAGCGTTTGACCGGCTTTCCGTTTTTATCCACTACAAACTTGGTGAAATTCCATTTGATCCCGGAACCAAACCAGCCACCTAATTTTGATTTCAAGTATCTAAAAACCGGATGTGTTTCCGGTCCATTCACCTTTACCTTCTCCGTTAATTGAAAGGTAACTCCAAAATTCAACTTACAGGTCTCCTCTACTGTGTCATTTGTTTCTGGTTCTTGACCCGCAAATTGATCGCAGGGAAATCCCAAAACCACCAATCCTTGATCTTTGTAGCGCTGATACAAGTTCTCCAA
>JBMLQF010000017.1:0-21288 GCA_049241705.1 Fluviicola sp.
GATCTTCATGGGATCAACAAATCCGGTTTACACGTTGCCAAATGGAAAAGCATTTGGTGAAGCGCTTGCAAAAGTGAAATTGACAGTTTCTTTGTCTGGTTATGCAGATGAAACAGCTTCGAAATGTAAGTTCATTGCTCCTGACCACCACGCGTTGGAAGGATGGAATGATTACAACCCGAAAGCAGGTCACTACGCGATTGCTCAGCCAACAATCCGCCCATTGTTTGACACTGCTTCTGCATTGGAAACAGTATTGGTTTGGGCTGGTAAGGCAATGCGTGGAGGAAAAGATTCAAAAGTTGCTTACAACTACATTTCTTCGACTTGGGAGAAATACGGATTCCCGCAACAAACGAAATACACAGATTTCCATACTTATTGGGGTGTAGCAGTACACAACTCTACGATGGAAATGGCTGTGCCGGCTGTAGCATTGACATTCAATGAAGGTGCATTGGCAGGTATTGCTGGTAAATTGCCGAAAGCTTCAGGTGTTGAAGTGGTTTTGTACCAAAAAATGGCTATTGGAACAGGAGCTCAAGCTGGTAACCCATGGTTGCAAGAGATGCCGGATCCAATTACTAAAGTAACTTGGGACAACTACATCACCATGAATCCAGCGGAGATGGAAAAAGGTGGTTACGCTACAACCTATGATCAGGAGCACGGCTTGAATATGGCTGCTGTAACTGTGAACGGAGTAAAATTGACTTTGCCTGTATATCCATCACCAGGTCAAGTTGCTGGTACAATCGGTATCGCACTTGGTTATGGACGTGGAGAAGGAAATGAGGAAGTTGGAAATGCAGCTTACCAAACACTTCAATACGGTGGTTTTGCTACAGACGAGAAAGGTAACCGTATCCCTGTAGGACAAAACGCTTACCGCTTGATGAACTTTGCAAATGATTCTTACGGATACGATGTATCTGGAACTATTGCGAAAGTAGACGGTATCCACGCGATCGCTGCTACGCAAATTCACCACACGGTGATGGGTCGTAACTCGATCATCAAAGAAACTACACTAGACATCTATAAGAATCACGATTCTGATGTTTACAACAAGCCGTTCATGTTGCATACACACGAAGGAGAGAAGCCTATCAAGGATTTCGATTTGTGGGATGCACATCCGGTAGAGAATATTGGTCACCGTTGGGGTATGACGATTGACCTTTCTAACTGTATTGGTTGTGGATCATGTTTGATCGCATGTCAATCAGAGAACAACGTACCAGTAGTTGGTAAGGATGAAGTTCGTCGTGGTCGTGAAATGCACTGGTTGCGTATCGATCGCTACTTTGCTTCAGACGAAGAGGCTGCAGTAGGTACTCGTAAAGGTGAGATCGATTACGATAACGCTGAGAAGGCTTCTGCGAACCCGAAAGTAGTTCACATGCCAATGTTGTGTCACCACTGTAACCACGCTCCATGTGAGACTGTGTGTCCGGTAGCTGCAACAAACCACTCGAATGAAGGATTGAACCAAATGGCATACAACCGTTGTATCGGTACTCGTTACTGTGCGAACAACTGTCCTTACAAAGTACGTCGTTTCAACTGGTTCAACTACCCATCTTACAAGAAGTTTACGGAAATCAACCCAGCACAAGACGATCTAGGTCGTATGGTATTGAACCCGGACGTAACAGTTCGTACACGTGGTGTCATGGAGAAATGTTCATTCTGTGTTCAACGTATCCAAGCTGGTAAATTGGTTGCTAAGAAAGAAGGTCGTCCGGTACAAGATGGCGATGTAGTTACAGCATGTCAAGATGCTTGTCCTACAAACGCGATCATCGTAGGAGACTGGAACGATGTGAATTCTATCATCCGCAAATCTGCAGACGATAAGAAACGTGCTTACCAAGCGCTTGAAGAAGTGGGTGTGAAGCCGAACATCTGGTATAAAGTAAAAGTGCGCAACGAAGAGAATGCTGAATTGTTGAAATTGGCTGCATCTGCACATCATGGTGGACACGAAGGTGGTCACGGTGAGAAGAAAGAGCACGGAAATAAAAAGAATCATTAATTGCTAAAAACAGAGTCTAATGCATAAGGAAGCTGCAATTCGTGAACCCCTCATCTTAGGTCATAAGACGTACCATGAGATTACTGAGGACGTTTGTAAGCCAATCGAAGACAAAGCACCACGCATGTGGTACATCTTGTTCTCGATAGCTCTAATCATCGGTCTATATGGCGTAGGGTGTATCATTTACTTGTTAGGAACAGGTATTGGTGTATGGGGATTGAACAAGACCATTGGTTGGGCTTGGGATATTACCAACTTCGTATGGTGGGTAGGTATCGGTCACGCCGGTACGTTGATCTCTGCCGTGTTGTTGTTGTTCCGTCAGAAATGGCGTATGGCGATCAACCGTTCAGCTGAGGCGATGACAATTTTCGCCGTATTCATGGCAGGATTGTTCCCGTTGATCCACATGGGTCGTTTGTGGGTAGGTTACTGGACTTTGCCATTGCCAAACCACTTCGGATCTCTATGGGTTAACTTCAACTCACCGCTGTTATGGGACGTATTCGCGATCTCGACTTACCTTTCGGTATCATTAGTATTCTGGTACATTGGTTTGATCCCGGATTTCGCGACTATCCGTGACCGTGTGAAAAAACCGATCCCGAAAAAGATGTACTCCATCCTTTCTTTCGGTTGGTCAGGACGCGCGAAGCACTGGAATCGTTTCGAATTGGTTTCATTGGTATTGGCAGGTGTAGCTACTCCGTTGGTATTCTCGGTTCACTCGATTGTATCCTTTGACTTTGCTACTTCGGTAATTCCAGGATGGCATACCACGATCTTCCCTCCTTACTTCGTGGCTGGAGCGGTATTCTCTGGTTTCGCGATGGTACAAACGCTCCTTCTTGTTATGCGTAAAGCAATGAAGTTGGAAGCTTACATCCACACGAAACACGTTGAGTATATGAACATCGTAATCATGGTAACCGGATCTATCGTGGGTACAGCATATATTACCGAGTTGTTCATCTCTTGGTACTCAGGAGTGGAGTATGAAGCATACGCGTTCATCAACCGTTTCTCCGGACCTTACTGGTGGGCTTACTGGTCAATGATGACTTGTAACGTGATCTCTCCACAGTTGATGTGGTTCAAGAAATTGCGTCGTTCATTGTTGTTCACATTCTTCATTTCGATCGTAGTAAACATCGGTATGTGGTTTGAGCGTTATGTGATCATCGTGACTTCAATTCACCGTGATTACTTGCCAGCTGCATGGTCTATGCACTACCCAAGTCACATCGACTTAGGTGTATATGTTGGAACGATCGGTTTGTTCTTCGTATTCTTCTTGTTGTTTGCTCGTTTCTTCCCGGTATTGGCGTTGAACGAATTGAAAACAATCTTGAAATCATCTGGTGAATCGTATAAGAACGATACAGCTCCGGTTCACCCGTATTTTGCTAAAAACGGTCATGGAGGTCATGATCACCACGATAATACTCACAATCATTAATTGAGACATGGCAGAGAAAGTAATTTATGCAATGTATGACGACGACGATGTGCTAAAAGATGGCGCAAAGAAGTTGGTGGCAAAAGGTGTTAAAGTAGCTGACGTGTTCTCACCATTTCCGATTCACGGGATCGATCCGATCATCGGGGTGCGCCACACACGTTTGGGAATCATGGCTTTCTTGTACGGTTTGACAGGTTTGACATTGGCAACGATCGGTATGCGTTACTTCATGATTGAAGACTGGCCGATGAACGTTGGTGGTAAGCCTAACGAAACTTATTTGGATAACGTATTGGCCTTCATTCCAATTTCATTCGAGTTCACAGTATTGTGTGCTGCTCACGGAATGGCGATCACTTACTTATTGTTGAATAAGACACTTCCAGGTATGCCGGCTACAAATCCGGATCCTCGTACAACGGATGACAAGTTCGTTATGGAGTTGCGTTTGTCTGATAATGGTAAATTCTCTGAAGCAGAGTTGATGACCATGTTGAATGAGACAGGTGTAATTGAAGTAGACCAAAAAGAAATTCATTAATCGCTGTAGATAGTTTGTCTGACAGACCAAAAAGATGAGACAGATGAAAGTAAAATTCAAGGCATTTGCACAAATCTCCGTAGTAGCGCTTCTAGCAGCTGCTTGTACAACGGATCCTGATAGTGCAGGTTTAGAATACATGCCTGATATGTATCGCTCTCCTGCAATCGAAACTTATGTCGATTACGGAGAAGTTCGCGGAAAGATCAATCCGGAATTTGCGAACCGTGTTTCGGCAATGGTACCACCGAAGTATACAATTCCTTACTGGGGAACTGATTCTGCTACGGTACACACTATGTTGCCTTACTGGCGCAAAGCAGGTAGTGCATTTGGTCAAACACACGGGTTGTACAACATTGATCTTTCAACAAATCCAGATGTGGATTTTGAATACAAGGCTGCTGCAGCTGACGTGAATCCAATCAAATTGGTTTCTCAAGAGCAATCAGATAAATTATTTGAGCAAGCTAAGAAATTGTATCAGATCAACTGTAATCACTGCCACGGTGAAAAAGGTGATGGTAACGGACCAATGGTTGCTTCTGGAGCATACACAGGGGTTCCAGATTACAAGAACTTGACAATTGCTGAAGGTCAAATGTTCTACTCCATCTATTATGGAAAAGGGATGATGGGTTCACATGCATCTTTGTTGAACAAGCGTGAGATCTGGACATTGGTTCACTACATCAAACGTTTCCAGGATCCGAACTACGGCAAGTTTGAAAATGGTAAACCTGTTGCAACTGCTCCGGCTGCTGCTGCAGATAGCACAACTACCATGTAATTAATGATAATTAAGTAAACAATTAGAAATGGAATTTACAATTTCTTCAAAAGCTAAATCGCTGACACTGATCCTGATGGTATTGGGAGTAGTGGGAATTGCGCTGGGTGCGTGGTTGGAATTTGGTTATCATGATGGTGGTGCTCGATTTACACAACGTTTCTTGGCGAACTTACTGATCGATAGTTTCTTTTTCTTCGCGATCGGTTTAGGAGCTCTTTACTTTTTGGCTTTGCAGTATGCAACTGAAACAGGTTGGTACGCATCTATCAAACGCGTGATCGAATCAGTAGCAGGTTACTTGCCTTACGGAATCGGTTTCATGTTGATCACATTATTGACGATCACTTTCTTGAAAGGAGCAGATATCTACGTATGGATGGATCCAAAAACGTTAGAGCACGATACCTTGATCCAAGGAAAATCTGCTTATTTGAACGTGACGTTCTTCTGGATTCGTACAGTTGCTTACATGGCAGTGTACTACATCTTCTGGACAGGTTTCCGTAAACGTTCATTGGAAGAAGATAAGATTGGTGGTACAGACCTTCACTTCAAGAACTACCGTAAAGGTGCTACGTTCTTGGTGTTCTTCGCTGTATTCTCTTCAACTTCTGCTTGGGACTGGATCATGTCAATCGATGCACACTGGTTCTCTACATTGTTCGGATGGTATGTGTTCGCAGGAATGTGGTGTTCTACAATGATCGTTTTGGTTACATTGACTCTTTACTTGAAGAAACAAGGTTACTTGCAAAAAGTGAACGAAAACCACATCCACGATTTGGGTAAATGGACATTTGCTACATCTTTCTTGTGGTCGTACATGTGGTTCTCTCAGTTCATGTTGATCTGGTACGCAAACATTCCAGAAGAGGTAACTTATTACATTACACGTATTGAGCATTTCAAAGGATTGTATTTCGGTATGTTCTTCATCAACTTTGCATTCCCAATGTTGTTGTTGATGTCACGTGATGCAAAACGTCATGCTGGAATGTTGACTGCAGTAGGTGTTATCATCTTCGCTGGTCACTGGATGGATTTATACATCATGGTGATGGGTGGATCAATGGGGCACCATGCAAACGTTGGTGCGTTGGAGATCGGAATGGCGTTGTTCTTCTTGGGCTTCTTCATCCGTACCATCCTATCGAATTTAACAAAAGCTCCATTGATGCCGGTGAATCACCCATTCTTGGACGAAAGTGTTCATCACGAGATCTAATAACGCCGTAATTGCTACGATAAATTAAGGAAAATGACAAAGCTAATCGTATTAATCGTTATTGTTTTAGGAGTACTCGCAATCGCTCAGTTGGTGCGTTTGTATGAGTTGTCTTCTAAATTGAGAAACCGCCGCGAGGAAGATATTCCGAATCGCGAGAACAGGTTGAATGCAACGTTCTTGTTGGTGTTCATGTTCGCTTTCTTCGCAAGTTTCATCTACTTGTGTTTGGAATACGGATGGACAGGACGTGGTGATGCTGCTTCTGAGCACGGAGTTGCAACAGACAGCTTGTTGAATTTGAACTTTGTGATCATTACAATCGTGTTCTTTTTGACAAACGCCCTTTTGTTTGGTTTTGCTTACAAGTATGTGCGCAAGCCAGGTGTAAAAGCTTACTACTTCCCACACGATAACCGTTTGGAGTTGGTTTGGACTGTTGTACCTGCGATCGTACTTGCTGTGATCATTATCCTAGGTTTGAAATCTTGGAATGAGCAAACAGCTGTTGCTGATAAGGATGCAGTTCGTATCGAATTGTTCTCTAAGCAGTTCGACTGGACAGTGCGCATGGCAGGAGAAGACAACCAATTAGGTTTCTTTGACTACAAGTTGACGAACGAAAACAACCCATTGGCGTTGTTGACTACGAAAACTATTCAAGATGCGATCGATTCAATGGAGAATGGTGCTACTGGTATCAAGGCATTGGAAAGAAAGCTGAATGACCGTAAGATTATGTTGATCCCTGAAGATCGTGCCAAAATGATCACTACCTTGGGTCGTAAAGAGCGTTTGGTGCGTATGTTGTACCAAATGAAAGCTCGTCACAAGTCTTCTTTGGATGCACGCGCATTGGATGATGTTGTATTCAACGCAAACGATACCTTGTATTTGTGTAAGGGACAGGAGTATGAATTCAATTTCCGCGCGAAAGATGTAATTCACTCAGCTTTCTTCCCACATTTTCGTGCACAAATGAACACGGTACCTGGTTTGACAACACGTTTTAAATTCAAACCTACCGTTACTACGCAAGAAATGCGTAAGAAAATGAACAATGCAAAATTCAACTATATATTGATGTGTAACAAGATCTGTGGATCTTCTCACTACAAAATGAAGTTGATGGTAGTTGTTTTGGATAAGCCTGCTTACCAAGCTTGGTACAAGAAAGTATCTAAGTTGAACGCGGCAAAACCAGAGGATTGTAAAACGTTTGGTAATACCTATGCAGTAGGTAAGCCGAAGAAAGAGGAAGCGGCAGCGCCAGCAGGTGAAGCAGCAGATTCAACTGCAACAGTTGCAGCAAATTAATTAGTAAGTAAACGTAATTAAAAATAAAATCATGGCAGCTCACGAAGCACACGCACATCACGACGCTCATGGACACGATCACCATGAAGAAGGTTTTATTTCAAAGTATATCTTCAGCCAGGATCATAAAATGATTGGGAAGCAGTTCTTGTTAACTGCAATCATTATGGGATTGGTAGCGATGATGCTTTCCATTCTATTTCGTATCCAATTGGCATGGCCAGGTGAAGAGTCAGACTTTTTGTCTTTCTTTTTAGGAGAAACATGGGCTCCGAATGGAGTAATGAAAGAAAGTATGTACTTGGGATTGGTAACGATCCACGGTACGATCATGGTATTCTTCCTATTGACAGGTGGATTGTCTGGAACTTTCTCGAACATCTTGATTCCTTTGCAGATCGGTGCTCGTGATATGGCATCCGGATTCTTGAACATGTTGTCGTTCTGGTTATTCGTTTTGTCTGCATTGATCATGTTGTGTTCATTGTTTATCGAAACAGGACCTGCTTCTTCAGGTTGGACGGTTTATCCGCCATTGTCTGCTTTGCCAGATGCTATTGAAGGGTCTGGTTTAGGTATGACTATGTGGTTGGTATCAATGGCGATCTTCATTGCGTCTTCATTGATCGGTTCTTTGAACTACATCGTTACTGTAATGAATTTGCGTACCTCTGGTATGAAAATGACTCGTTTGCCTTTGACTATTTGGGCATTCTTGGTTACAGCAGTACTTGGAGTACTGTCATTCCCGGTTCTATTGTCAGCTGCATTGTTGTTGTTGATGGACCGCTTGGCTGGTACGTCTTTCTACCTTTCTGATATCATCGTAGGTTCTGAAATGTTGGAAAACCACGGAGGTTCACCAATCTTGTTCCAACACTTGTTCTGGTTCCTAGGTCACCCTGAGGTATACATCGTATTGCTACCGGCACTTGGATTGTCATCGGAGATCATTTCTACCAACTCACGTAAACCAATCTTTGGTTACCGTGCGATGATCGGATCGATCTTGGCGATTGGTTTCTTGTCTTTCATCGTATGGGGTCACCACATGTTCGTAACGGGTATGGATCCATTCATCGGTTCTGTATTCGTATTTACAACCTTGTTGATCGCGATTCCTTCTGCAGTGAAAGTATTTAACTACTTGACTACTATCTGGAGAGGATCAAACGTTTACACTCCGGCGATGTTGTTCTCTATTGGTTTGGTGTCTACATTCATTACAGGAGGTGTAACAGGTATTATCTTGGCGGATTCAGCACTTGATATCGCGATTCATGATACTTACTTTGTTGTTGCTCACTTCCACATTGTAATGGGTATGTCTGCAGTATTTGGAATGTTTGCAGGTATTTACCACTGGTTCCCGAAAATGTACGGACGCATGTTGAACACACGTTTGGGTTACGCACACTTCTGGGTTACTTTGATCGGTGCTTATGGTGTGTTTTTCCCAATGCACTTCGTAGGTTTGGCTGGCGCTCCTCGTCGTTACTATGATTACTCTGTATATGGTGATTTCAATTCTGAATCGTTGGATTTGATGATGGACTTGAATGAGATCATTACAGTGTTTGCCATCATCGCGGCATTCGGACAAGTATTGTTCTTGTTCAACTTCTTCTACAGCATCGCTCGTGGTCCAATTGCGGTTCAAAACCCATGGAGATCGAATACGTTGGAGTGGACAACTCCAGTAGAGCGTATCCACGGAAACTGGCCTGGAGCTCTTCCGGTAGTTCACCGTTGGCCTTACGATTATTCTAAGCCTGGAGCAGAAGAGGATTTCATTCCTCAAACTACTCCACTAATGGAAGGTGAAGAAGAACACTAGAATTTTATTTCTCTGAATATTGAAAACCCCTTGCACTAGCGAGGGGTTTTTTATTGTTCTCAAACATCAAGTTTTGTACTAACTTTGTATAAATTGATCAGTATGGACGGCGAATCATTTGATTATAGAAGTGAGGTGAACAATCAGGAGAAGGACTACGATAAAGTACTTCGCCCGAAACGCCTTTCTGATTTCGCCGGACAGCCTCAGGTTGTTGACAATTTAGAGGTCTTCGTTCAAGCAGCAACTGGGCGAGGTGAACCGTTGGATCACGTTTTACTGCACGGTCCTCCCGGATTAGGTAAAACTACCTTAGCGAATATCATTGCGAATGAATTGGGTGTTGGTTTCAAAGTCACGAGCGGGCCGGTGCTCGATAAACCAGGGGATCTCGCTGGTCTTTTGACCAATCTTGAAAAAGGCGACGTACTGTTCATTGATGAGATTCACCGCTTAAGTCCGGTTGTAGAGGAATACCTCTATTCTGCGATGGAGGATTACGTGATTGATATCCTGTTGGATTCCGGTGCTAATGCCCGTACGGTACAGATCGCTTTGAATCCGTTTACTTTGATTGGCGCAACAACGCGTTCCGGTTTGCTTACAGCGCCGTTACGTGCCCGTTTTGGGATTAATTCGCGTTTGGAGTACTACGACATCAAAACACTGTCAATGATCGTTGAGCGCTCTGCAGATTTGCTTCAGATCCCAATTCAAGAAAGTGCTGCTGTAGAAATTGCCGGAAGAAGTAGAGGAACACCGCGTATCGCAAACGCGATCTTGCGTCGTGTGCGTGATTTTGCTCAAGTGAAAGGAGATGGAACGATCTCTTTGGACATTACGCAACATGCATTGGATGCCTTGAACGTCGATAAATACGGTTTGGATGAGATGGATAACCGGATTCTCCGAATTTTGATCGATAAATTCAAAGGTGGTCCGGTAGGTCTGTCAACGATTGCTACTGCCATTGGTGAGAATTCCGGTACTTTGGAAGAAGTTTACGAACCATTCTTGATCCAGGAAGGTTTCTTGATGCGCACACCGCGTGGACGTAAAGTAACTGAGAAAGCCTATCACCATCTGGGATACACTACCGGTTGGTCGCAAGGAGGATTGTTCTGATCACATGTTGTCACCCGCAGCATATAAAACCTTCATTCGGGAAACTGCCTTAGACTTGGGATTTTTCAGTGTCGGTTTCTCTAAGGCTGAATTTTTGGCTTCTGAAGCGCCACGATTGGAAAATTGGTTGAAGAAACGTGCACATGGAACCATGGCTTATATGGAAAACCATTTCGATATGCGACTGGATCCTCGCTTGCTGGTACCTGGAGCAAAAACGGTGATCTCCTTTCTATTCAACTATTATCCGGAAGAAAAACAACGATCTGATACCTATCAGGTTTCCAAATATGCCTACGGGAAAGATTATCACGATGTCATCAAGGCAAAATTGCGGGAACTACTCGTCAGAGTTCATGAGGAGATCGGAGCAGTGGATGGTCGGATTTTCGTGGATAGCGCGCCGGTATTGGAAAAGGCTTGGGCTGCCAAAAGCGGCTTAGGATGGGTTGGAAAAAACGCCAATCTCATTCACCCGAAAGCCGGGTCGTTTTACTTTTTGGCAGAATGGATCTGTGACCTGGATCTGGAGCCGGATAATGCCATTCGCGACTATTGCGGTACATGCACGAAATGTATCGATGCTTGCCCCACCGATGCGATCTCGGAACCTTATGTGGTGGATGGTTCAAAATGCATATCTTACTTGACTATTGAATTGAAGGAAGCACTAATTCCAGGTGAATTTCAAGGCAAAATTGCCGACTGGATCTACGGTTGCGATATTTGTCAGGATGTTTGTCCCTGGAACCGATTTTCAAAACCACATACTGAATCGCTGTTTCAGCCGCACCCGGATTTACTGCATCTTTCAAAATCTGACTGGCGGGATCTCACGGAAGAAGTGTATAAAGAACTCTTTAAAGGCAGTGCGGTCAAGCGTGCGAAATTCACCGGTTTGAAACGCAATATTGATTTTCTCGACCAGGGTTAAAACTTTTGGAAATCAGGTTGTTTATGTGTAGCTTGGTTGTGCTATTAAACACACTATGAAACCGGAAGAACACATTGAAGAACCTATTTCTTTAAGTTTGACGCAATATACTGGCCCTTGGACCGCCAATGAAGCCGGACATTTGTTGCGTAGAACCATGATGGGACCAACCTATCAACAGATTCAGCAAGCCGTTACAAATGGTATGGCAGCTACTGTGAATACCTTGTTGACGTTGCCGACAACGAACCCGCCGTTGACCTATTCAACGGATGAAGCGGTAGCACCGATCGGCTCAACATGGGTCACCAGTGTTTATCCGGCCACGAATCAAGCGGTTACAGACAACGCACGTGGCAATTCCATGGGAGCTTGGATGATGCAACGTTGCAACCAACAAACAATGAGCATTCAAGAGAAAATGTGTTTGTTTTGGACGAATCACTTTGGCGTTGAAGGAAGTGCGGATGCACGCGGGATTTACAACCTACACGAACTGTATCGCCAACATTGTTTAGGGAATTTCAAGCAATTGGTCAAGGACGTTACCATCGAACCAATGATGTTGATTTTTCTAAACGGGACAACCAATAATTCTTTTTCACCGAATGAGAATTATGCCCGCGAGTTGTTGGAGTTGTTCACCGTTGGAAAAGGACCACAAATTGGACCGGGAGATTATACAAATTATACAGAAACAGACATTTTTGAAAGCGCTAAGATCCTAACCGGATGGGTGGTTGAAGACTTGTTTAGCACTACTGCTTCTTCTCCAACCGCTACTTTTTACTCGGTACTGCACGATGCGAGTACGAAGAACTTGTCTTCGTATTTTGGAAATGCGGCGATCAACGATGCTGGTGCCAATGAATATTCCAATTACATCGATGTTATTTTCCAACAGCCGAATATGGCGAAACATATTTGCCGGAAGATTTACCGCTGGTTTGTGAATTACGACCTGACACCAGCAGTGGAATCAACGGTGATCACAGGAATGGCTCAGACCTTGGAAGCGAATAATTTCCTGATCTATCCGGTAATGGAAGAATTGTTGAAGAGTGAGCATTTCTACGATATGTCCGTTCGTGGAGCCATCATCAAGAATCCGATCGAGCACCTGTTCTCCATGTTGAACGCAAGCTCGTCTCAACCTGCTTATGGACTTACGACGGATTATGACTTGTATTTACAACTCTATAGTTTCTCGATCGTATTGGGTATGCACTACTTCAAGCCGCCAAGCGTTGGAGGGTGGACCGCTTACTACCAAACACCGAGCTATTCCAAATTGTGGGCAAATTCCAGTTACATCAAACTGCGTTTTGACCTGTCCTCGTATTTGACCATGACGCCTGGGATAAGTTCCGGAGGAAATTTCTTTAAAGTGAATGCGTTGGCTTTAGTGGATGGACTTTCACTGCCAAGTTCTGCACCGGATGTGATCGATGATCTGGCACTGGTTTTTACGCCAAAAGGACTTTCTGCTACCAATAAACTGACATTGAAATTGATCTTGACGAATGGTCAGCCCGATTTTGAGTGGACGATGGAATATAACCTGTACGCGGCCGATCCAACCAACCCGGCGGTAAGCAATCCGGTACGCCAACGTGTAGAATTGGTGTTATACCGCTTGTTCCAAATGCCTGAATTCCAAACCATCTAATCCCAAACGATAAATCAAGTAATGATGAAAAGAAGAAATTTTGTACAGTCGGTTGCTTTATCTTCCATTGGTGCACCTCTTGTTCTGAAGGATTTCAAGTTTGGGGCAGTAACGAAGCAATTGTTTCAAACAGCCAAATCTGTCGAAGACCGCGTACTGGTTTTAGTGCGTTTGAATGGCGGAAATGACGGTTTGAATACACTGATCCCCTTGGATCAATATGATAATTTGATGATCCAACGTCCGAATGTAATAATTCCTGATACGCAAGTGTTGGGAATCACAGCAACGAATGGATTTCACCCGGTAATGACCGGCATGCGCGACATGTTTTTGGATGGCAAGCTAAGTATCATTCAAAACGTAGGATATCCGGAGCAAAACCGTTCGCATTTTCGTTCCATGGATATCTGGACAACTGGAATGATGAGCACAACGGCGTCCACAGGTTGGTTGGGTAGACACCTCGATCAGGAGTTTCCGGGTTTTCCGGATAATTATCCAAATACCACGAATCCGGATCCGTTTGCGATCAGTATGGGCTACGAAGTGTCTGCAACTTGTCAAGGATTGATGGCGAATTTTTCTCTGACGATCAATGATCCATTCGATACGTTTAATTTATTGGAGATCGCTTCCTTGAATGACGGAACGTATTACGGTTCGCATATGGAATATTTGACCACCATGATCGCGCAAACCAATGAATACGGTGCACGGGTGAACGCCGCCGCCAATGCTGGGAACACGTTATCTACCATGTATGATCTGAACGATCAGTTGGCCGTACAATTGCGCTATGTGGCGCAGATGATCAGTGGCGGATTACAAACAAAGATCTATATTGTGAACATCAACGGTTTCGATACACACGATGCACAAGTAGTGAGTACGGATACCACTACCGGAACACATGCGAACTTATTATCTCGTGTTTCCAATGCGGTGGCAGCTTTCCAGAACGACTTACAATTGTTGGGGATCGAACAACGTGTGGCTGGAATGACCTTCTCGGAATTTGGTCGTCAGATCGCTTCCAATGCCAGTGACGGCACGGATCACGGTGACGCAGCGCCTTTGTTCTTGTTTGGAGCCTGCGTTGGAACTCCGATTATCGGGCCGAATCCTGTGATTGGAGATCAGGTGATTGATCAGGCGGGTATCCCGATGCAAATTGATTTCAGAGATGTCTATGCTTCGGTCTTGAAAGATTGGTTCCAGGCAGATGCCACGCAGATCCAAAGCATGTTCGAGCATACGGTCAATTTCTTCCCGATCTTGGATGCGTGTAACCTGGGTATGGCTGAAAACGAAGGTGAAAAGGAACTGTTGATCTTCCCGAATCCATGTGTGGATTATACCAGCGTACGTTTTAGCTCGAAAGGAGAACGTGTGACGATTCAAGTTCGCGACATTTCCGGACAGTTGGTTCTGGACGTTTGTAACCGTGAAATTGAAAACGGAGTTCATGTACTACCGCTCGAAGTGTCAGATCTCGCTTCAGGAACGTATGTAGTGTCGATTTACAAACGATCCGGGAATTTCACCGAACGATTCATTAAAGTGCGTCAGAACTAAAATAAACGACATAAAAAAAGCCCGGACATTTCATCCGGGCTTTTTAGTTTAATGAAGAGCAGATTATTCTCCCCCCATTGATTTCAATTCATCCATGGTCTTTACCGTGTAACCATCCGGAATCTTCATGTCAAATGCTTTTTTGTCGACAGTTTTCGAGATATCAGTAACCGTCATTTTAATCACCATTCCTTGTTGATTTACCGAATATTCCATCGGGAAACCAGGCATGTCCTTATTGAAGTACTGTTGTCCTTTTGTGTTCGCTGAAATATCCTTTGTAAACCACATTTCTGTTTGCGTACCATCCTCCAATGTAGCGATTGCCTTGAAGCATGTATAACCTGCGATCACTTTCGTTTCGTTCGTGATTTCAAACGTGAATTTCGGCATTGCAGCAGCTGCTTCCGGATCCTTTTCTTGTTCAGATAAAGTACCTGTCATCGCCATTTTCTGACCCATCATGTCCATCAACATCAAGGATTTGTCGGCCTTTTCATCTGTGGTAGTAACCATTGTCCCCATTGCTCCCATAGAAATAGCAGCTTTGGATTTTCCCGGCATGAAACTCAATTCCATTTTTGAACCTTGCATCATGGATGTGTACATGGCCATATCCGGATTGTCTGAAGTGAACTCCATTGAATAGGTGATCTTTCCTTCGGTCATTTGCGCAAAAGACATTCCTGCTGTCAACAATGCGGCTACAAAACTTAAAATTCTCATAATTCTTTTATCTAGTTGATGATACAAAAATGGCACAATTCCTAAAAACTGTGCCATCAATTCGAAGAGTGGACAAATCCACGTATAAAAGGTCTATTTTCCTGAAAACAAGTTTACAATGTCGTTGCCATTTGCAAAAAGTAGCAATCCGATCAACAAGAAGAATCCGATGTACTGTGCGATCTCCATGAACTTCTGCGACGGTTCGCGACCTGTAATGATCTCGTACAACAAGAACATCACGTGTCCACCGTCCAATGCCGGAATTGGCAACATGTTCATCACGGCCAACATCATCGATAAGAACGCCGTCAATGTCCAGAATGCTTGCCAGTTCCAAGTAGTAGGGAACAATTTACCGATCGATCCGAAACCACCTACCGACTGCGCTCCTTTGCTGGTGAATACGTATTTGAACTGTGCTATGTTTCCGTACATCGTTTTCAATCCTTTTCCAATTCCCCAACGCATGCTTTCGCCAAACGAATAATCGCGGATGTACAAGGCTGCTGTGTCCGTGTTTGGTTTCATTGAGGTGATCACACCGATCTGACCTTCTTTGTTAATGCCGGTTCGCTTGTGAATGATCGTTCCATTGCGTTGAATTTCCAGATCTACTACTTTTCCTTTGTTGTTGTAAAGTAGCGATTTGAATTCATCAAAGTACAACACATCTTGATCATTTACCGAAAGGATCTTATCGCCCTTTTTCAAACCAATACGCGCCGCTGTTGATTTCGCCGTTACAGAGTCGATCTTTCCTAAGAAATAGCGGAAAGTAAAGGCTTGTTCGGCATTGTTCGTCCACAACTGTTCACCGATGTTTTCCGGCAGCATGATGGTTTGTTTCTTCCCGTCTGCATGTAACACCTCAAAATTGCGGTGTCCAAAGATCAGGATCTCACTACCGATCTTGTCAGCGATCTGGTCTACCTCTTCACCATCCATTTTCAAGATCTTATCGCCTGAGCGGAATCCGAATTGTTCCATGAACGGGTGAACGGCCAAACCGTCTTTCATTTTGGATTGATCCAATTTTTGCTCGCCCCATACGGCCAAAACCATGATGAACAAGATGAAACCTACGATCACGTTCACGATTACACCACCCATCATAATGATCAATCGCTGCCATGCTTTTTTCGAGCGGAATTCCCACGGTTGGGCAGGCTGTGCCATTTGTTCCTTGTCCATGGATTCATCGATCATTCCGGCGATCTTCACGTAACCACCCAAAGGCAACCAGCCAATTCCCCATTCTGTTTCACCGATCTGCTTTTTGAACAGCGAAAAGTACGGGTTGAAGAACAGGTAGAACTTCTCAACGCGCGTTTTAAACCAACGTGCCGGTAAGAAGTGACCAAATTCGTGAAGGACGATCAAAATCGATAGGGACAAGATCAATTGTGCGGCTCTAACCCAAAAATCCATGTGTTTCTTTTAATGTAAGGAGAACAAATATACGCATTGTGCGCTTACGGCTGAACGTGCTTGGTGGAATAACCGTGGTGCTCGAAATATTCCACGATCGCTTCTTTCATCAAGGCTTGCTGCTCGGCTTCGTTCAAGGCAGGCAATTCTTTAACCAACTCAAAATGCGGCCATTCGTCTTCGTCCTTTCCGATGAATTGGTAATAGCCATACGGTTCCAAAACGGTACAAATAGCAATGTGCATCAGATCGGTCTTTTCGTGTTTTTTAAAGGTGTTGTAACCCTTGCCCAATTCTTCCACGCCGATCAGAAACAACAATACTTGCAGATCTATCCCCGGCCCGAACGGTTCTTCGAGCTGCTTCAACAAAGCTTGATAGCGCATTTCCAGTGCATAATCCATGGTGCAAAAATACGGCTTCTAATAAGATTAGCGTCTTTGTAAAAAGGAACTTTAACATTCACCTTCCCACATACCCGGGCATACCCGGAAAGATACGGTCGAAGATCCAGTCGTAGCTGTACATCATGTGTGAATGAATGAATCCTTTGATCGGCCAGTCGTGCGGGAAATAACAACGTCCACCGCGATCGCCGTGAACGTTCCAAAGTTCTTTTACGCCCCGTTGTGGCGCCACACCGTCTTGGAATTTCACCGCATCGCGGTTTTGCTGGTCCAGATCGGTTCCGTATTGCCAAACTTCTGCGCATCTGTTCCAATCGTAGCTGTCAAATTCTCCCGATTCCGGTGCAATGAGGTAGCATTTTCCCACAACGACCTTTCCTTCCAAGGCTTCGAGCATGCCCAACATATAGGCGTAACCCATGCTGTGCGAAACGACGTCGATCGTATCTATGGATAAATAGGATTGTGGTCCGGAGGCGCGGGTCAGTAAGAAATTCTCCGCAGCGATCCTACCCGCAAGCTTGCGTTCCAGAAAACCTTCCGGGTTGGGTTCGGCATAAATGCGTTTGTATTTACGAGGCTTGCGGTTGTTCTCGCGCACCAATTTGGAGCGAAACAAACGCCAACCAAAACGCAATTTGCTGCGGTGCACGGAAGTTTTTACCGAAAAATTGGCATCGAGGTAATAGGTGGCATTCGGTTTCAAGCGCTGGATGAAGCGGTCGTCGATCTTGAACCAATAGGTGTAGCGGTCTCTGGTGGACGTAAGGTTGTCCGTTTCATCGTCGTCTTTGTTCGGTCCGCGGTAGCCGTTGATGAAGAGCAGGTAACGTTTTGCCGGAGCAGGGGATGTGTCCATCAGTTGCGCACTCACTTCCTGTCCTTCGTAGTTCAGGATTTCTTCTTTTACAATGCGTCCGTCTGCCGTGCAGGTCCAGATCTGTTGCAAGTGTACGGGTCCGTTATAGGTGTACAAGTCGAAATGACTTTTGAGCGTGTCCGATGATCCCACAAAGAATAGTTTGCCATTGGGAAAGCGTTTGAACTGCAGGAAGCGTTTTTCAGGAACGGGTGTCCAGACGCCATCCGTTTTTTGATACACCAAACTACTACTCGTGTAAGAGGGGACTTGCACAAAGGTTCCGGCTTTGAGTCCGGCTTCCGGCTTGATGCGGATCTCCGCTTTGGAGCGCGTACGTGAGGCCACGGTTTTCAGTGTTTTCGACATGCATTGTGACTGCGTGGTGTCGGAAGTATGCGTTTGTTTTTTCGGGAGAATGATCTGATTTAGTTGATAAGGACGCAAGAAAGACGTTTCGATGATCGCTCCAGAGCTATCTGTCTGCCAGAAATAATAGGCCACAAATCCGCCCTGTTCGCGAGGCGCAAGGTTTTGTGCTTGCAACAGAAACATACTGTTGACCAAGCAGAACATCGTGATTCCGATTTTTTGGAACAGGCCCATGGAACAAAGGTAGAAGAATCTACAGATATCAACTTTTGGCCATTCTTGTTTTGAGAAACTTTTTAAATTTGCGACACAAAAAACAAGAGAAATGGGAAGAGCATTTGAATACCGCAGAGCAGCTAAAGAGAAACGTTGGGATAAGATGTCCAAATTGTTCCCGAAATTGGGTAAAGCCATTACGATGGCAGCAAAAGAAGGCGGGCAAGATCCTACAACGAATGCAAAATTGCGTACTGCCATTCAAAACGCGAAGGCAGAGAACATGCCGAAAGATAATATTGAGGCAGCGATCAAGCGCGCTGACGCGAAAGATGTAGCTTCATTCACTCAAGTAGATTACGAAGGAAAAGGTCCGCACGGCGTATTGGTGTATGTAGAATGTGCTACAGATAACCCAACACGTACTGTGGCGAATGTGAAGTCCTATTTCAATAAGGCCGGAGGAGGGGTTGTTCCAAACGGTTCTTTGGAATTCATGTTCTCGCGCAAATCTGTTTTCGAGATTGTGAAGACGGATGGTTTGGATCCGGAAGAATTGGAATTGGAATTGATCGATGCAGGTTGCGAAGAGATCGATGTAACAGAAGACCGTATTTTTGTTTACGGTGATTACACCTCTTTTGGAACGTTGGCAAAGGCAATCGATGATAAAGGATTGGAGGTATCTAAGTCAAACTTACAACGCATTCCAACAAGTCCGGTGGAGTTCACAGAAGAACAGTTGGTCGACATCGAAAAGATGTTGGATAAGATCGAAGATGATGATGATATCCAGCAAGTATTTACAAATATTGCTTGATAGAACAAATTATACAAAACAAAAAGAGCGGCCAATTTAGCCGCTCTTTTTTTGTGATCCTTATGTATCAAGGATTCATAACTTTTTCAGATGTGCCATCAGAATAGAGGATCAAGATCAAGCCAGATGTATTTCTATCAACCACCTTACCATTTAGATCATAGATTCCAACAACATCTTTATCAGAAAGTCTGTTGTCTACACTTACAATATCTGAGTATTTGAAATCACCATTAAAATCTGTCTGCTTTAAACGGTAATAATTGATCGCGCGACTAAATGACATATCGGTATAAGCGTATCTTGCTTGTTCTTGGGAATCACCAGCTCCGTCAATGGTGGTTACAACATCCCATTGTGCGCCATCAGTGGAACGCTCAATTGTGAAATAATCATTATCGATTTGAGAAGCCACTTCAAATTGAAGGATATTCGCATTGTTGAGCTGTTTCGCACGGAAATAGACCAATTCAATCGGCAACGGAACTACGTTGATTCCTTGCAGTGTGTACGTACAACTCGAACCTGCATTACCATCCATTACCAGATAGAATTCCTCTGTTCCGGTAAAAGTACCACTCGCGATGGAAATGGTTCCTGTAAACCCTGTTGCACTTACGCCCGACCATGCCATTGTATACGTTGCTGTTGTTCCAGCCGGAGCCGTAACAGCTGAATTTGGATCTGGACCAGCCCCACAACCCAAACCATTCGAAACACATCCTTCTGGAGTAAGGACCCCACACGAAGTTGGAGACGAAAAGATCCCGAATTGGTAGGCACATGCACCTCCAGAGCAACTGATACCCGTCCCCACAACTTGAAAAGAAGTTGAGCCGGCCAAAGGAGAAAAATTAACCCATTGCGTATTTTCTAGTGATCCAGCACACATGGTTGCGGCTGTTGGATCGCCGGTACCACCAGTTTGTGTTCCAGAAAAAGCACAACCAGCGCTACCATTGTAATACGTAGTATTGGTAGTTCCCAATCCAAGTGCACCTGCACAGGCGTTAGAAGCCTCTACGTTATTCGACATACAAATGGTATAACTAGTACCTGCTACATCTCCCATGAGTTGCAAGTAGTAAGTAGTTCCGGCGGTAAGTTGATATGTACCAGAAACATTGTCGGCAGTCATTGTGAAACCAGTCCCATTATCTACATTTTCGATACATCCGGCAGACACAACAGTACAACCTGTTGTGAAAATGCGGTATTGCCAACTTGTATTGAGTCCATTCCCGGTTATGTTGGTAATATCAAAGTCAACACAACCAGCCGGGGCTGTGAATTGATATAAGTTGTAAGGATTGGTTCCCCCATTGCAACCTCCAATGAAACCTCCTTCTGAGAAACTAAGGGATTGACTGGTTAAGCAATTCCCATTGGCAATAGCTGTTGCAGAAGGTGATCCGCCCAGACCACATTGACCAAAAGATTGACTTGCCATAAGAGCAAAAAGTGTAGCGCCTAAATACCTGCGTAGTAAGTTTGTATTCATGTTGATTAGAATTGCAATTTTCGAAATACAAAAATATAACAAAATACAATTAAAAAAGTTGAATTTTTGCTTTCCAAGGATTGCAGTTGCTTACTCGAAAAAGGATTCAATCTTATCGTAACACAACCATTAAAACTCGACAGACCATGAAAATAGTCCGGCTAACGAAAAAGCAAATCGTTGAAAGCTAAATATTTATCCTTAAATATTCAACGGAACAATGGAAATATTCATTCAAAACCTTAAAATATTCATTTACACGATGGTATATCGGTTTAGTGTTAAGTAGGATTCCAAGCCAAAGGGCAATAGGTCCATAATCAAAAGCGTGTTGTTAACTATTCATGTCTAGCTCATGTTTCCCGGTGATCACAAAAGAGTAATTTTCCAACATGAACTTTCTGGACATTATTATTATCGTTCCGATCATTTAT
>JBMLQF010000018.1:0-12850 GCA_049241705.1 Fluviicola sp.
GCACCACAGAACAAGGTCGCATAATCGAACAAATTGTTGTCAATACCCCATTGATTGAAGAAAGACGTATTGTCATACGCTCGCAAGTAGATCTGATGCTGTTGACCGGAATTGAATTCTCGAAGTCGTGCCGTTCGGTTGTAATTCAAAGAGGCAAAATCGTTGTTCTTAAACTGGAAGAAATGATCTTGTCCCCAGCCACGTTTCCCATCGATGTATTGAAAGGAGAATTCACTCCAATTTAACACACTTGAATCTACTGCTACACGCCAGAAATAAACCATGCTGTCTTCACAGATCAATGGGAATGATGCGCCACTCGCGTTTAGCCACTGATCGAAACGCACTTGTTTAACACCTCCCAATTCGCTTAACGTGAAACGACGAAGTTGCGGACTATCGTAGGTGTCTGTAGTGTCCAGCTCGAATCGATAGGTGCGAATACCTGATAGCGGGTTGATAGTGGATGCTTTTACAGTGACGGTGTCGTATGGAACAACGGCGTAATTGTAAGGCCAAATAGGGGAGATCCCATCAATGTTCAAGAAGAAATTAGTACTTGTAGTATTGTTTGCTGTTTCCTCAAACTCCTCTTGATGCATGCTTGGAATATCTACAGAAACAGTGAATTGATTAATACCAGCACTGATTTCAGGTTGCAATGGGAATTTTTTTGAAACCGTGGTATCGTAATGTAAAAACGGTAATTGAATGATGTAAATACTATCCACCGTACTTCCAGGGAAATTGCGTTTGATTTCAATGTTGATATTGTCCATAATCGATTGGCCAACATTGCGAATATGCATCACTAACTCGATGCTGTCAACATCTAAGGTGACATTACTTGGAAGCAAGGACAGATCCGAAGGCTCAATGATGATCTCTGGTTTACGCGGAACATTAACTCGGATCATTGGATCGCCGTGCAGCGCCATTTGGGAATAAGTTGATTGCCAAATGATGTCTTGCCCCGGAAATTGTAACGCTTGGATCGTTTTCTTGATCTGAAGTCCTATAGGTTCTCCATAAGCCTTATGGGCAAACTGACGGTAAAGTTCTGTAGTATAATTGCGCAGATAGGTGTCATATCCAACATAAACACTGGATAGAAAACCAATCGCGCCTTCATTCGGAAGAATTACGAAATTTTCTGAGGTTGAAGAACCGGAACCATAGATGTCACCGTTGTAACAGGAGTTTCCGATCACCAATGGATATTTCCCTTGGTTGTTCCAATTCGAGGGGTCGTCTATGTTGATTTCAAAACCGTTATTTGAAGCGGCGGAGTGACCAAAGAAGTTCATTAACGCCACACCATTGGAGATTTGTTGAGTCACACCTGCGACTACTGTGGGATCTAGAGGATCTGAACTTGTTTTGGCATAAGTTGTCACGTTACCTGCAAAAATGGAGTCTTCAATTACATCTTTCATGACATTCATGAAAAATTGAAAACTGGTTTGCTGTTGCGCATTTGATCCTCCTACAAAATGTAAAATTTGTTTTTGCCAATCCATGGTAGTCTCGAAATTGGCAGGAGTAAGTTGCTGATTGGCTTCGTATTCAATCACTTTATCCAGATATTCGCCCAATTCTTGATCGGTTTCTGTAGAAATTCTTCCTGTAGGGATCAACGGATCATAGATTGCCCCCATATACATGGATGTGATGGCGTTATCCGCAGCAGGATAACCAAATGTTGGTACCTGATTCAAATAAGCAATACTTGGATCTTCTCTAATTGCCAGAGGACTTACACCTTTTCCAATTAAAAACAACCCGGAAGGTTTTACCGTAGTGTTTGCATAGAAATAGCCTGCAAATCTTCTAATCGAAGCAGGATGTTGTGGAATCCCCCCACCGAATTGATGATAAAGTTCTGAAATGTCTGCTGTTACAACATTGTAACCACCACCAGCAACTGATGATCGATAAGTTTTGTAATCGTTTGTACTATTCAGTTGAGAGGCGTGGTAAACCATCAAAAGTGCTGAATCCGCCAGTTGTGCTGAAAAATCTATAAACTGTCCGGTGCCGTTAATAGCTTGAATCCCAGATACGCTAATGGCGCTATTAAGATCTATTACGCGAACAAAGGTTTCTGTTCCAGCTGCAGTATTTGGCAAAATGAACTGCCAGTTGCCGGCATTGGCTGTTGGAAACGTGATCAAATCACTTGAGCCATAGGACAAAACAATCGGGTTGCCACCAGAAAAGGCTGACAGATCAATTCTGTTTTTGGTTGCGCTTGTATTGTTAAGAACATAAAAGTGATCGTTGTTTAAACCGTTCGCATGAGGCAATCTACCATAGTGCAGTGAATAATAGGTCAGAACTTGGCGATCAATAGCGATGTTCAAATCTCCTACGATGTCGTAATTGATATAGCTCAAACCATTGATCACATTGCTATGAGGCAAGTTCCAATTCATTTTTATCTGTCGGTATCCGTACCATGCGCTATCCACCAATAAGTTGTTATTCAGGCTTAAACGCATGTGGTGATTGGCAACATTGGTAGCAGGAGGTGTTGCATTCGAATTGGTCGTAACCCGAACTTCAAAACTTGGAGCAGGACAATCTGTTCCAGCGTATTTGTTGTAACTAGGTACAGGTACAGTCCAGGAACCACCATTGGCTGCGGCAAATTCGACATAACCAAATCCTTCTCCTTCAGCGTAGATCGACCCGGACGCTAACAATAACTTTTCTCCCTCTACATAGGTTTGAAAGAATCGAGAACGCTCATGTCGCATGACGAATGAAACAGGAGTGTAAGATGGGAAATCAGTATCATTATTCAGGCTAAAACGTTTTCCCGTTCCGCCCGGTTTCCAGGTGAAATAGTAATGGATCGTATCGTTTATAAGATTGTACGCCGGATTGGCTAGTTTCGCGGGATCAGGAACGATCGCAGAATCGATCCATCCATCGTTTGCTTGCGCATAAAAAAGGATGTAGTCCCCAGGATCAAAAGTATCGTCACCACCATCAGAGATATGAATCGGTAGTTCTTTTTCTCGACCAAATAGTTGGATCTCAGAAGAAGAAAAACTTCCGGTAGGTACTCCGCCAGCCACTAGCGCGGCTTGATCGATCCGGTACAGCCCTTCTTGTACGATCTTGAATGTGTAGTATTGCTGACTGTGATCGATCCACTCGTTACCGAATGGCTGAGACAGCCCAATGAATGGTAAGAAAAGTAGCAGTATATAAAGGTTCTTCATAACTTACTCTTTGGTAACGGCATTTGCCGGTTTATTCAGTAATAATCGCAAGGAAATAACGTGAGAATACAATGCTGTAGACTGATCGCCAATGTCGGTAAATGCATAATCCAGGTATACGTTTCTAATGTGTAATCCGATTCCGATGTTTGGTTGGATGGTCATTTTTCGAGAATCATCAAAGTTTTTAATATACTGCATGTTGGAGATTCCACCACGTAAAGTAACCAGTTCTTTGTAACCAAAAGCCAGTCCCAAGTGTGGATCACCACTCATAAAGCCAGTTTGAAGCAAGGTGTTTCTACGGCCATCGGTTGTGAGGTCAATATCTAATTCTCCAGCGCCATAAAATCCCTTTTTTCCAAAAGGAACTTTGTGATATGCTCCCAAAATAATTCGTGGCAAGGTAAGTTCCAATCCATTTTCAGGGATCTCGTTACCAGTTAAGGTGAAGACTTCCTTGGTTGTTTGATCCAATGTGAAGATCCATGCGTTGAAAGTTGAGGTCACGTCGCGAACTACTGCTCCAAATTTCCAACGGTCACCTTTCTCGTAGGTAGCGCCCGCATCAATTCCAAATCCCCAAGATTTTGCAAAATCGCCTACTTTTCGGTGAATGATCTTTACATTTCCCCCTAAGCTCAGCCCTTCGATGTTTAATTTTCGGGCATAAGAAAATAAAAATGCGTAATCAGCTGCTGTAAATGTTGTGATTCGGTCGTAGTCGATATTTCCTTCGTTGTCGATAAGTTGCGTTGTGTTGGGAATGTCATCCACTGCAAAACGGATCATGGAGAATCCAACCGTGCTTTTCTCATCCACAGCGTGAGCCAGACCTAAATAATCGTATTTCGCGATCCCCGCAAAGTATTCCGAGTGCATCAGACCAACATCTAACCATTTATTGGTACCTGTCAATCCTGCTGGATTCCAGTAGCCGCTGTTTACACCTCGTGTACTAGCAACCACGGCATTTGACATGCCCAAGGCATCTGCTCCAACTCCAATGGCCAAGAACTCATTGGAATATTTGGGTGCCAGACTGCCTCCATCTTGTCCAAATACAAGGGGATTCAACGCAATACAGGTAATAAGGGCTAGTGTAAATCTCATAACTTAAACGTGTTTAACGAAGTAGTTAAACTGTATTTTTTTTAAAAAATTGTATCCAACTTCTTATGTGCTGAAAATACAAACGTAAATTTACACCATTCGGATGTAAAACATCCAAGAAAATTTTCATTAATCACATGCAAATGTTCAATATACCCAATTTGTTTACCGCAGCGAATATGCTATGTGGAACGATGGCCATTTTTTTTACCTTGAATGGCAGGTTGGAATGGGCGCCTTTCTGCGTGTTTATTGCTGCAGTGCTCGATTTTTTTGATGGATTTTTAGCGCGACTATTAAAACAACAAGGGGAGTTGGGTAAACAGCTGGATTCTTTGGCAGACATGATTTCTTTCGGTTTGGCCCCTGGTGTGGTCATGTTGGTTATGTTGGTACCAAGTGTTCCTTTGGAAAGTGTTTTTCCTCCTAATGGTGATTTTTTGTTGGTTCATTGGCGTTTTACGGACAAGCCTGATATGATGTCGTTACAGTTTGCTTATTTCGAGATGTGGAGGAATCATCTTTTATCGGGGCATAGTTTAAATCTCCTTCCATTCGTCGGACTTTTAATCCCATTCTTCTCCTTGTTCCGCTTAGCAAAATTCAATATTGACACCCGCCAATCCGAGTCATTCATTGGTTTGCCTACTCCTGCGAACACGATCTTTTTTATGGCCTTTCCTTTGCTTTTGAATCAATACGGAGATGCGGTTGGTTGGGAACACGACCTGATCATGTGGATGATTCAGCCTGTTGTATTAATTCCGATAATAGTGATCATGTCCGTGTTATTGGTGTCCGAATTGCCGCTTTTTGCATTAAAATTCAAGGACTTCAAATGGAAGGGAAATGAAATTCGCTACATCTTTTTAATAAGTTGTGGATTACTTATTGCGTTTACCTGGACGTGGTCCATTGCAATTATTGTACTTTTGTACCTGTTAATGTCATTTATTCATCACATTCTTCGAAAAAAATCGAACGTATGAAATTCAAAGCTGAAATCGATGTAATGCCTTTAGAGGCCTTGTTGGACCCTCAAGGAAAGGCGGTTAGTAATAGTATGCCTACAATCGGATTGCCGGAAATCACCGGAGTTCGTGTAGGTCGTCACGTTCGTTTGTTCGTAGATGCTGCTTCAATGGATGAAGCAAAGTCAAAAGTAGACGAGGCTTGTAAAAAATTGTTGGCGAACCAGATCATGGAAAGCTATACCTTCCAAATCGAGGAAGCGTAATCTAAAAAATATGTTGTCTGTTTCAGGCAAGAATCTAATTGGTTACTCCGTTCTAGGCGCGAGTAACCATTTTTTTTATGGTTTTGATCCGAAAGCAGGTATGTCATTGCCGCAGCCTTTTTCAATTGCAATGAAAGAGGAGGTTGAACTTGCGCTTCAGCTGGCTGCGAATGCTGCTGCACTTTTCAGAAATTGGTCGCCACAAAAAAGAAAAGATCTACTGCATGCCATTGCCAATAAGATCGAAGAGAATAGCGAGCCATTGATTTATTGGTTTACCACAGAAAGTGGATTACCGGCTGATCGCGCAAAAAACGAGTTAGCACGTGCTTGCTTTCAGTTGCGAACTTATGGTGATGCTGTTGCTTCTGGGTTGGTCTTAGATGCTGTTATCGATCCAGCTGATGAGGATAGAAAGCCTTTCCCAAAACCGGATCTGAGAAGGGTTAATGTGGCACTCGGACCGGTCGTGGTTTTTGGTGCTAGTAATTTTCCGTTTGCGTATTCAACAATTGGAGGTGATGTGGCTAGTGCCTTGGCTGCCGGTTGTCCGGTAATTGTAAAGGCACATCCCATGCATCCACATACGAGTTCGTTGTCTGCGGCAATCATTGCTGAGGTGGCACGCGAAAAAGGTTGTCCAGAAGGTGTTTTTTCGCACTTGCTTTCAGATAATTACGAACTAGGAAAACAGTTAGTATTAGCGCCGGAAGTAAAGGCAGTTGGATTCACAGGTAGCATTCGTGGAGGGCGCGCATTGATGGATCTTGCATCGAGCAGGAAAGAACCCATCCCGGTATTTGCTGAAATGGGCAGCGTCAACCCGATAGTTGTGACCAAAGCAGTTCTCAAAGAACAAAGTGAACAGATCGCCCAAAAAATTGCGGATTCTGTGGCGTTAAATGCTGGTCAGTTCTGTACTTCACCAGGTTTGTTGTTTGTTCCGGAAGGTGCAAATGGCGATTCGTTCTTGAGTGCATTGAAACTCTACCTTCAAGGAAAAGAATTGCAATGCATGCTGCATCCGGGAATTTTCGAATCGTATAAAAAAGCTGTTCTGGACCGAGCTACGCAGCTAGATGTATTGGTTTCTGGAGAGCGTTCTGAATTATCTATCACACCAGTTTTACATCAGGTTTGCGCTAAAGATTTCCTTCAAAATCCACAGCTGTCGGATGAAGTTTTTGGTTCTTATTTGCTCTGTATTCCATATAAAGATGATGCGGAATTACTTGAGTTGATTCGAGCATTGGAAGGGCAATTGACCGGAAGTGTCTTTTGTTCGGAAGTGGAATTACTTGATTGGTTTTTAGCGCTACAGGAAAAAGTGGGCAGGATTATTATCAACGGTGTTCCAACAGGAGTAGAAGTGAGTTTTGCACAACAACACGGTGGACCTTATCCAAGTTCATCCAATTCAGGAAGTACTTCAGTTGGGGCAAATGCCGTTCGAAGATTTATGCGACCATTGGCGTTTCAGAATAGTCCGCAAGATTTATTACCGGACGCGTTAAAAAAATCCAATCCTTGGGGTATTTTACGAATTGTTAACGGAACAACCACCATTGAGCCTTGCTGATCTATATAATTCGCAGCATATTTGTGATCAGATCAGTGGAAAACTGTTTATTTACTCAATTGGTTATATTTGCACTAAAATTAAAGGGTTATGTCAGAAGTGAATATCGACACGCGAAGAAATAATACGCCTGCAATGACTGCGGTGTTGGTGTTGTTGATCGTTCTTTTAGGAACGATGTCGTATTTGTGGTACGTTAAGAATTCTGCTTTGAATGAAGCGCAGAATAAGATCAAGGAATTGGAAGCGAACCTCGAAGAAATGAACAAGATGATGACCCCATTCTTAGGAGAGGGAGATACGGATGATTTGATGACTGATTTCAAGAATATGATCAGTGATTACGATAAGTTGATGAAAGAAGGTCGTCCGGAAGATCAAGCAGCTATGCAAGAGCAGCAAGATAAGATCAAAGGATTGTTAGGTGATTTGGAATCTGCTAAAAAGCGTGGAAAAGTGGACGCTTTGTTGATCTCGAAATTGCGTAAAGAAAATGAAACCTTGCGTCAGATCATGATCGGTTATGTGAAGCAGATCGATGAATTGAATACGAAGAACTTGCAACTAACCTCTGATTTGGACCGCACAAGCGCAGAACTTTCAGATACGAAAAGCGAACGTGATAACTACAAGGCAGACGCTGAAGAGAAAGGGGAGAAAGTGAAGCAAGCTTCAAAATTGACGACATACGGATTCCGTTCTACCGGATTGCGTATGAAGTTGAACGATCAAACCGAGCCTACTACTAAAGCACGCAACTGTGTGCAAGCAGTGTCAAACTTTACAATTGGTGACAATGCGGTAGCAGCAGCAGGTTCAAGAACAGTTTATTTACAGATCATCGATCCTGATGGAAAAGCGTTGCAAGGACGTTCAGGAGGTACAACATCTACAGACAACGGAACTGTGGTTTACTCTGCTAAACGCGAGATCCAATACGCAAACAAAGCGATTGACGTAGCGATCTATTTTGATTTTAATGGTGAAGAACCTGTAAAAGGAAATTACAAAGTGAAGATTTTCTGTGACGGTGCAATGATCGGAACAGATAGCTTTACATTGAAATAAGTTAGGGGTGCGTATATCGTCCGAATGTTGGTTTAATAATGTGGTTGATCCACGATTTAGGTAAGTAATGACAAATATTTTTATTGCAAATCTTGATTGGGAAATTACTTCTCAAGATTTGTTGGCAACGTTTTCCGCTTTTGGAAGTGTTCATTTAGCTCACGTTGTGTTCGACGCGAAGACAAAGAAATCAAAAGGATTTGGATACGTTGAAATGGAAAGTGCTGAAGAGGCGATTAATGCAATTCAAGCACTGAACGGCTTCGAAGTGAATGGTAGAAAGTTGGATGTGAAGATCGCTTCACCGAAAGCGAATCGTCCAAAGAAAGAAGAGAAGCCGAAAACGCAAGGCTTTAAAAAACCGGTCGGCTTTGGCGGACAGAAGCGATTCCAAAACGACCGTCGTACAGGAGATTTTAAATCGAATGACGGATACCGCAAACCGAATGATGAAAATCAATCATCAGGTGAGCGTACCATGCGACCACGTAGAAAATTTAATAACGATTAATAGCGCGCAACATGTCAGAGGCAGTAGATCAAGGCCATGTTCATTTAACAATTGACGAATTGGGGATCGGAACGATTGAGTTCGGACATCCATTAAGCAATTCTTTGCCGGGAAAAATCTTGCGCAAATTAGCTGAAACCATTACCCAATTAGGGAACGATCCAGCGGTTAAAGTGATTGTCATTCGTTCTTCCGGTAATAAAGCATTTTGTGCAGGTGCCAGTTTCGATGAATTGATCTCGATCAAAGATCTGGAAACAGGACAAGTATTCTTTTCAGGTTTTGCTCAAGTAATCAATGCTTGTAGAAAATGTCCGAAGTTGATCATTGGACGTGTACACGGTAAAGCTGTTGGTGGAGGTGTTGGAATTGCCTCTGCGGTTGATTACTGTTATGCAACAAAAAATGCCGACGTAAAATTGTCTGAATTAGCAGTAGGGATCGGTCCTTTCGTGGTTGGACCTGCTGTTGAACGAAAAATTGGTTTGTCTGCAATGTCCCAATTAGCAATTGACGCTACTCAATGGAGATCGGCACAATGGGCTTATGAAAGAGGCTTGTATGCAGGCTTATTCGATTCGGAAGAAGATATGGATGAGGAGATAAAACGTTTATCAACTGTATTGGCTAAATCAAGTCCTGAAGCGATGGCAGAATTGAAAGGAATTTTTTGGCAAGGTACGGAGAATTGGGACGAATTACTTGCAACTCGCGCTGGGATCAGTGGACGTTTGGTATTGTCTGATTTTACGATCAACGCGATCAATTCATTCAAAGCGAAATAAAAATCTATAAACAGAAATACAAAAGGGGGAATTGCTTCCCCCCTTTTTTTATGTTTGACTTTAAGGTTTTCTCTCGATTAGAACCAATTTAGGTTCACCTTTTTGTTTTTTCTGAGTTTTCTCTGCAGGAGCAGGCTCATGCAATTTCAACTCGGGCTTTTTATCGGGATTTTTGGTTACTGGTTCCGTTGCTAATTTTGGTTCAGGTTTTTTTACCTCATTTTGACCATAAACGGTTCCGAAAAAGCTTAAGCAACTAATAATTACAATCTGTTTCATGACTTAAGGAATTACTGAAAGTGTTGCGTGACAATTGTTCGGTAATGATACTGCGTTGATTACAGCGTCATCAGTTCCTGATACTAGACCAACTGATCCTTGAACATAGAATGTGTATGTTGCTCCAATAGTTAATCCAGTAATATTTCTTGACCAGCTACAACTCCAAGTGGTTGTGGTTCCAGTAACGTCATCATAGTTTTGGATGTTGGTGTTGGTACCGCCATAGGATGTTGCTCCGTTCATGATTCTGAAGTTAACATAAGACATGGAATTCGTGAATCCAAAACCAGAAGAGGTGAAAATAACAAGAGCACTTGTTTTGGTTGCTGTAAACGTTACACTCACACCAGGGATGTTTACAAATGTTGCGCTCGGAATTGTGAAATCAGCCGCTAATGATGCACTGACTGGATTTGCGGTAGGTCCAGTCGGCCCTTGTGGGCCGGTTGCTCCTGTTGCTCCCGCTGGTCCTGCCGGTCCTGTTGCTCCCGCTGCTCCCGCCGGCCCTGCTGGTCCTGTAGCTCCTACGGCCCCTGCTGGTCCGGTACAATCCAGGCCATTATAAAAACCATCGCTATTGATATCTTCTGCTGGATCATTAACGCCGTTTGCGTTCAAATCCCAACAATCTATTCCATCAGCACCTGCTGCACCTGCTGCGCCCGCTGGTCCTGCCGGTCCTGCTGGTCCGGCAGCTCCTGTTGCTCCTGTTGGTCCTGCCGGTCCCGCTGGACCTGCGTTGCATAGATTCGACCATGTAGCAGAAGTAGCTTCATAGAAGAAGAAACAATCAAAGTCGGTGTCAAATACTAAGAGACCTTCCGTAGGTCCGGCAATCGCTAAACGCTGAGCAGTGGTCATGCGCGGAACCAAGACACCTTGATTCGTTGATTGCATTTCTAAGATGGCATTTGGATTGGGCGTTGTTGTACCAATACCAACGTTGTTTTGCGCAAACACCATTGAATTTGTGCCCAAGGCAATGAACAAGAGTGATTTAACGAATTTATTCATAACTGTAGTTTTCAGATTAATGTGACACGGTAACGAAACCGTGGAATTTCAATGTTTCTTTAATGTTTGTGAGTGTTAATTGGTAGAAATAAACTCCTTCGGAGACCATGGTTCCATTCGATTTTCCGTCCCAATGTTTTAATGGATCCGTTGTAGTATACACAACTTCTCCCCATCTGTTTTGAATGATCAAATTGTAATCTGTGATCCCACCAGTAGTGATTTCAAAGAGATCGTTGATCCCGTCACCATTTGGAGTAATGATATTCGGTATCACGATCTGGTCAAGCAATTCAATTAATTGTGTGGTACTATTGACACAACCGTTGTTGTCAGTTACAGTTAATGTTACAGAATATTGACCCAGTGCAGGATATTCATGCGTCGGATTTTCGATGATTGCGGTTCCGCCATCTCCAAATGTCCAGTCCCAATTGGTCGCATTCGGGGTTAGATCTGTGAACTCAGCGCTAGTTCCTGCATTGGCATACGAGAACTGAGCGTTCGGAAGAGGATTTACGGTTGGGGTGCAAGTTGCAGGATCACTTTGACAGCCAGAAGCATCTGTGGCAACAACACTCACACTTCCTGTACCTGTTGTCCAATCTACGGTTGTCTGAGCAGTTCCTTGTCCGTTCGTTATCGTTCCATTTGAAGGGAAGGTCCACGTGTAAGTTGCGCCAGTGCCAGCTGCTGAGAATATGTTCCCGCTGCTGTTCTCGCAAACTTCAGGACAAGTTAATACCGGGGCATCTGGTCTGACATTCGTTAAGATATATGGATCTCCAGGGTTTGTAAATAACCAGGCGCTGCGATTTTGGGTGTTGAATATCCCATTTACACCGCCGGTAGCATTGGCAACATTGTTCCATTGTACGTTACCCAATTGCCATTGAGCAATTCCTGTCCAGTTCCCATCAGCTGCGCCAATGTAATGAATGGTAATATCAGCTGGTGACGCGCCCACTGTTCGTTCAATGGAATGATAGAATAATGGATTTGCAGTACAGAAAGAGTTGTCGTTGGTGTTTCGATCGTGCCCGTCTCCGGAAGCATCTAGGTTGTTCAGACGTGTAGCAAAAGTATTGCTGTTTGCTTGGGTAGGTGTAAGAACCAATGGTCGGTAGCGCAACGTTCCGGCGCTGGAACCTGTTGGGAATAGATAACTACTCGTTGAATTCGTTATGCGGGTGAAAACTCCTGGTGACAAACTGCTTACAAATCCTTCACTACCCGGAGTGGTATTGTTTGTAACGGATGCCGGGTTCGGGTTGGTCACAAAAAACGTAAAGGTTTGTGTTTCTAATTCCCGGTCATTGATACTCAAATTTCCAGTTAATCCGCAACCTGCATTTGCTCCTTGGAGTGTCTTTTTACGATTTGTCAAAGTCCCCGTCCCAGTCAATTCCAGATTGTTGAATGTGGTGATCGTTCCGGTAGTGGTTCCAATGAATTGTTGTGTATTTCCGAATAACTCAACGGTAGAATTTCCCGCGTTAAATGTTGCATTGTTCAACCAGTCTTGCTCGATCTCATAACGTCCGTTCCCAGAAACGTTTGAATTTGACAATAAATGTAAGTTTCCCGGTAAACTAAATGTGGAATTTTTAGTGATGATCCAAGTTCCGTTATTGACGCAGGCTGTGTTGTTTTTTAACTCAACTCCTCCATTAACTTGCACTGTTGCGCCAGTCTGAATCTGCAGTATAGCTCCATTCGAAGTGACCAACTGTGCAAAAGATGTAGATAGAGTCATTCCGAAGAATGATAGCAGTAGTAGTCTCATGTTACATGTTGTAGTTGACTAATTTAACGTAATTAATTAGTGAAACGTTGCATCAACCTGTTTTTTTTGAGAAAGGGCAAAAGTAGCAAAACTCGCCAACCAATGTTCACCCATGTAGTCACCATCCACGATGTTTGGTAATGAATAATTGAGATGTGCGTTCGCTAATTCATACAAATGTTTTGAATTCAGGTGTGCCGCTAAACGATACAAGCACCATGCGCGACTAAAGTTCAATCCGTCCA
>JBMLQF010000019.1:0-2688 GCA_049241705.1 Fluviicola sp.
GATTCTGATATTTCGGAAATCCCCTTTTTTATTTACTAGGAATAGAAATTAGGTCCCATAGCTCAGCTGGATAGAGCAACTGCCTTCTAAGCAGTAGGTCTCAGGTTCGAATCCTGATGGGATCACTTCAAAAGCCACCTTCAGGGTGGCTTTTTTGTTTTCCTATACTCCAAACAAACAAGGTAAAATTGCCTTTTTACATTTTTTATGCATCCGAATTCAATTTAATATTGTAATATTGCAATATGTAAATATAAAGTATGGGAACTACCAAAACTGAGCATTTTACCGAAGAACACGTCGATCAAGCCAATTTGTTCAAAGCGATCGGTCATCCGGCTCGTCTGGCCATTCTACAATACTTAGCTAAACAAAGCAAGTGCATCTGCGGTGATATCGTAGAGGAAGTAGGATTGGCGCAGCCAACGATCTCGTTGCACTTGAAGGAATTGAAACAAGCTGGCCTCATTCAAGGAACTATTTCCGGTAAAGCGATCTGCTACTGTATCAATCCCCAAACGGTGGTCCAACTTCAAGAGGTGCTTCAGCAATTTTTGCCAAGTGCCTCCAATGATTCTTGTTGCTCTTAAAAATCATTCATTATGAAACTTTCAGCTTTTAAAAACGCATTGAATTCAGTTGATTCTTTGCAATTTGTGTTGCCAAGCGGACAATCGGTTCCTGTGCATTTTCACATCACCGAGATCGGCAATATCACCCGTCATTTCATTGATTGCGGAGGTACAGAACGCATCGAGCGTAAAGTAAATTTCCAATTATGGGTAGCTGGAGATACGGACCACCGTTTGAAATCGGAAAAATTGTTGCGCATCATCGAATTGGGTGAAAAACAATTGGGACTGGGCGACCTGGAGATCGAAGCAGAATATCAAGGCGAAACGATCGGGAAGTTTGCCGTTGAGTTTAATAACGGGATCTTCTTCCTGAAATCTACTCAAACAGCTTGTTTGGCCCAAGATGCGTGTGGAATACCGGCCGAAAAACAGAAGGTCTCCTTGAGCTCTTTAGGTCAACAGTCGGATGCATCGTGTTGTACTCCGGGTTCGGGTTGTTGTTAATCGTTTCGTATGTTGTTTGTTGCCATCGCTCAATTGTGTCGCGAACTCAGTCAGGAATTTGACCGGATCAACGACGACCGTAAAGCACTTCTGGATCAAGAACGCGCGTTCGTTCAGGAAAAACACGACCGATCGGAAACGGCCCAATTGGTTTACGTCTGTACACACAATTCGCGTCGAAGTCACATCGGGCAAATTGCCGGGGCTGTTGCAGCCGCTTTTTACGATATCGAGGACATCGAAACGTTTTCTGCTGGAACGGAAGCTACTGCGATCCATGAGAATACCTTGAAAGCACTGGAAACGATCGGATTTCAATTATCAACCTTAGAATCCGGTGCGAATCCCGTGATCCGTGTTGGCTTTGGTACTACTGAACACAGCATTTGTTTCTCTAAAACGATCGACGATAAATCCTTGCCTCAAAGCGATTTTGCCGCCCTCATGACGTGCGATCACGCCGATGAGAATTGTCCATTCATTCCGGGCTGTGCATTGCGATTGCCTTTGCGCTACGAAGACCCGAAAAAAGCAGATGGAACATCGGAAATGTTGCAAGTTTATACCGATAAAGTGCGCGAGATCCTCCGCGAACAATTGTATGTATTTTCAAAGATTACGCTATGAACGCAAAACGTAAACGACTGACCTTTCTAGACCGTTTTTTAACCCTTTGGATCTTCCTCGCTATGGGGGTGGGGATTGGTTTGGGCGTCCTCTTTCCGGGAATGTCCACTGCGATCGATAGCATGTCTAGTGGGACTACGAATATTCCACTGGCCCTAGGATTGATCATCATGATGTATCCACCTTTGGTGAAAGTGAAGTTTGCCGAGATTCCGAAAGTGATGGGGAAACCAAAATTGTTGCTGGCTTCTTTTTTCATTACCTGGATCGTGGGTCCGTTTGTAATGTTCCTGTTGGCAACTACGTTTTTGAGGGATTATCCGGAATACATGACCGGTTTGGTGATCATTGGATTAGCGCCGTGTATTGCGATGGTGATCGTATGGAACGAATTGGCTCAAGGAAACCGCGAATTGGTAGCCGGATTGGTGGGTGTGAATAGCTTATTGCAAGTGGCATTTTTCAGTTTGTATGCCTATTTCTACCTAGAGATCATGATGCCGCTGTTTGGTATTCGTGGCTTGTCTTTGGATGTAACGATCGCCGAAATTGCGCAAACAGTTGGGATCTATTTGGGAATTCCATTTGCAGCGGCAGTCTTGACGCGCTTGTTGGTCATTCAGGTCAAAGGTCGCGATTGGTTGGAGCGCAAATTCATTCCCTTCATTTCTCCGTTTACCTTGATCGCTTTATTGTTTACGATTATCGTCATGTTCAGTTTGAAAGGCGATCAGATCGTGCAATTGCCGGTAGATGTGTTGCGCGTGGCTTTGCCTTTAGTGATCTTCTTCATCGTGATGTTCTTCCTCATGTTTGCCGTAGGGAAGTGGATCGGTGCGTCGTATCCTGAAAATGCAACCTTGTCGTTCACGGCATCCGGTAACAATTTCGAGTTGGCCATTGCGGTAGCGATCGGCGTATTTGGAGTAAATAGCGGACAAGCCTTTGCCGGAGTGATCGGTCCCTTGGTGGAAGTCCCGGT
>JBMLQF010000020.1:0-4220 GCA_049241705.1 Fluviicola sp.
AAAAAATATCGCAAACACGCAATTGTTGGTGTATTGGTACTTGCTGCGATAATTACCCCGCCGGATATTGTTTCACAGATCATTGTTACCATCCCGATCATTGCTCTCTATGAGATTGGAATTCTTGTAGTGAAAGCAGTGGAACGTAAGCGTGCTAAGGACAGCTAATAATTTGAGTATTTACTGATTTTTAGTAGTTTTAGACTACTGTATGCAAAAGCTAGCTGTATTCCTCCTCTTCTGTCTACTTCTGACTCCACTTTTTGGACAACAAACCAAAGAGTCAGGACGTGTTTTTGACCCAGAATTTGGGGAGGGAATGCCAGGGGTAATGGTCAAATTCCAGAACTCAAAAATTGGAACAACCACAGATAGTCTAGGGAATTATATCATCGAGACATACTACGCAACAGATAGCCTTACTTTTTACATGCCCGAATACGATATTCTTGTTCGAGCGGTGAAAAAGGATCAGGAACAAATCATCAACGTTACCATGAAACTGAAGGAAAGTGACTTGGGAGAAGTTGTTGTAATTGGAGACCCTGAACCTCCGTCCATTACCTTGCACAAGCGCGTAATTGCTCATAAGGACATCAATAACAAAGAAAAACTGAATGCTTACGAGTACGAGTTGTACAATAAGATCCAAATTGACATCAACAACCTTGGGGACAAATTCACTGAGCGTGACGTGGTAAAACGACTAGATGTCATCATGAATTACCTCGATTCTACGGATGGGGACAAAACCTATCTTCCTGCATTGTTATCTGAAAACGTCTCGCATTTCACCTTTCAAAACAATCCCAAAAAGAAGAAAGAAACGGTCTCCGCAACCCGAATTTCGGGAGTAGAAAACGTGCAAATGAATCAGTTTCTGGGTGAAATGTATTTGGATATTAATATCTACGACAACTACATCAACCTATTTCAAAAGGCCTTTATTTCTCCAGTAGCAAACTTCGCGCGAAGCTTCTATAAATTTCGCCTAGAAGATTCCACATTCATCGATAATCAGTGGTGTTACAAACTGTCATTTAAACCGAAAAGAAGTGGTGATCTCACCTTTACCGGAGAGATGTGGATCCATGACACTACCTATGCTGTAAAGTCATTCAAAGCCAATCTATCTCCTGGAGCCAATATCAATTATGTGATCGATATGTACATCGAACATCATTTTGATATGGTTGCCAAAGAAGTATGGATGTTGACTGAGGAACGTATGATCATTGACATGAACATCACCAAAGGTTCAAAACTTTACGGTGCTTACGGACGCAAATACAGTTCGAGACGCAACTTTAAGATCAATCAAGCCTATCCGGACGGCTATTTTAAATCGGAAAACACAGTCTCTTTTGAGGAAGAAGCAAAAAACAGGGATAGTTTATATTGGGTGTCGCACCGACATCGGGAATTATCCAAACAAGAGAATGGGATCGATGACATGGTGGATTCCTTGAATCAAGACCCTTTCTTTCGCTTTTTGAAGAATGCTACCTATATGTTGTCTACGGGATACTATCCGGTAGGTAAATTGGAGATCGGATCCATTTATTCATTGGCTTCCTTTAACCCTGTTGAATCTTTTAGAACAGGATTTGCATTGCGGACATCGAACAACTTTTCCCGACGTATCGAGTTTGGCGGAAAAGTTTTTTACGGATTTGGAGATGAGAAATTTAAATACGCCGCTTCTATCCGTTACAATATCACACCCAAAAAGCGCGGAATGCTCACCACGTATTACACATACGATATTGAGCAATTGGGCTTATCCCCTACGGCAGCGTCAGTTGGAAGTACGTTCAGCACCTTATTGCGAACAGGACCTTTGGACAAATTAACCATGGTGGCGAAAGCGGGAATGAACCTTGAAAAAGACATTGGAAAGGATTTCATTCTTTACGGCGGAGTAGAATGGAAAGAATTTACTCCACTTGGATTGGCAAAATACGAGCGCTATAATGATTTGGGAGCATTAGAAACAATAAACAGGATCCAATCTGCTGAGGTGATCGCACGCATTCGCTGGTGCAAGAATGAAGAGTTCATTTCAGGATCCTTTGATCGCAGTTCGCTTCCTTCTCCATATCCTGTGTTGAGCGTTCAAGGAATTTTCGGGATCAAAGGCGTCTTTGGTTCTGATTACGATTATCAAAAAATCGAGTTCAACATGGAGCACTGGACCAATGTTGGAATTCTTGGACGTTTGCGTTATGGCGTAAATGCAGGGTTTATCAACGGAACTGTAGCTTATCCTTTCTTGAAAGTTCACGAAGGATCACAATCTTATTGGCTTTACACGAACTCATTCAACCGTATGAGCTTCTTTGAATTTATTTCGGATCGCTATGTAGGTGGATTGGTAGAACAACATTGGCAGGGTCTGTTCTTTGACTGGATTCCTCTATTGAAAAAATTGCAGTTGCGTCTAGTAACTACAGGAAGAATTACCTATGGTGCGATCAGTTCAAGACATCAAGATGCGATGTTGATCCCAACCTTTACCAAGTCATTTGGATCTATTCCTTACGCTGAAGCATCTATCGGTATTGAGAATATTTTGAAAGTAGGCCGTATCGATCTGGTTTGGCGATTGACACATTTAGAACCTGGAATCAAACCATTGGGTATTCGTGCCAGATGGTCACTTAATTTTTAATACGCTTTACGTGAAACTGTATACAGACCATATCAAAAAGACCTATAAAGGCAGAGACGTCGTAAAAGGCGTATCTATCGAAGTGAATCAAGGAGAAATCGTTGGCTTGCTTGGTCCGAATGGGGCCGGAAAAACTACATCGTTCTACATGATGGTAGGCTTGGTAAAACCGGATAGTGGAAAGGTCTATTTGGATGAAACAGAGATCACGCATTATCCCATGTACAAGCGTTCTCAGCTAGGCATCGGTTACCTACCACAGGAGGTTTCTGTTTTTCGCAAACTGAGTGTAGAGGATAACGTAATGGCCATTCTGGAAATGACCGATCTTACTAAAGTTCAGCGTCAAGAAAGATTGGAACAATTACTCGAAGAGTTTAGCCTGACCAAAGTGCGAAAGAATTTGGGGAATCGACTTTCCGGAGGAGAAAAACGCAGAACAGAAATTGCACGTGCTTTGGCAACCAATCCGAAATTCGTACTTCTGGATGAACCATTCGCTGGTGTTGACCCGATTGCAGTTGAAGACATTCAGAGCATCGTATCCGATCTGCGCAAAAAGAATATCGGAATCTTGATCACAGACCACAATGTACAAGAAACATTGAGTATTACTGATCGCGCTTATTTATTGTTTGAAGGAAGTATCCTTAAGTCAGGAACTGCGGAAGATCTTGCCGCAGATGAGCAAGTGAGAAAAGTTTATTTGGGTCAGAATTTCATACTTCGACCGAAATTCTAAAACAACGTGTTGAATCGAAAACAAGCGCCAATAAAAAAGCCCGAACCGCTTCTTACAATTCCAGGCTTACAAACATATCATAAAAAAAGCCTCCGTGGGAAAGAGACTTTTGGTTTGAACGATTACTTAGATGCCAGATCTTCGTTGGAAGATTGTTCTACGTTTCCGTATGCATCACAATGGCCTCCTTTAGAAGAACCGCAAGAAGTTGCTACAACCGCTACAATAGCCGCGATCGCTGCGAAGGCAAAAAATCTTTTCATGGGTGTCGTTTGTTTAAAGTTCAACTAGTTGCTGTTTGAGAATACAAATCTATGATTTTTAACGTTAATTAGCACAAAATATTATACACATTCGCGTCTTGAAATCCTTGAAACATAACTATTATCTGATGAATGGTGCGTTTCGCTTCGTAACTGGCGGGTGTTTTTTGCTGCTTTTTAGTCACATCAATCCGAGTTTTTCGCAAAAAACAGCCACATTGGCTATTGTCGGAATCGATCAAATTGAAAAACAGGAACTTTGGCGCGTGAACGATTCCATTGAATTAAGAAGTAAACTTCAAAAACTCACGTTAAAAGCCTATCAAAAAGGTTACCCTTCATTTTCCATAGACAGTTTGATTCATCCAGATTCCGCCAACACGATAGTTTATGGAAGTATGGGTCCATATGTCAAATCGTGGGTGATCAACTTGGACGATGAAGACCGCAAACTGATCCGTTCCTATGGCATGAATCCAAAGCAATTTGAAGCGTTCCGACAATCAATCGGCCTACCCGGGAATGTTCTGGCTGAACTACTTCA
>JBMLQF010000021.1:0-26266 GCA_049241705.1 Fluviicola sp.
CTTGTGGAGGTGTCGATAAGAACTCAACCCCACGTGCACGCATATCTGCAACCGTTTTGATAATATCGTCTGTTGCTACGGCGATGTGCTGCACGCCTTCTCCTTCGTAGAAATCAATGTATTCCTCAATTTGAGAACGTTTCTTCCCTTCTGCAGGCTCGTTGATCGGGAATTTGATACGCCCGTTGCCATTCGACATTACTTTCGACATCAAGGCAGAATACTCCGTCGTGATTTGTTTGTCGTCGAACGATAAGAAGTTTACGAATCCCATGATGTCTTCGAACCATTTTACAGCCTCGTTCATGCGATTCCATCCCGTATTCCCAACCATGTGGTCGATGTACTTCAAACCAACCGGTGCCGGAGAATAAGTAGATTTGTATTCAACGTATCCTGGCAAAAAGACACCGTTATAGTTCTTACGCTCAACGAAAATAAATACCGTTTCACCGTAAGCCCCGTAAATTCCTGAACGAACCACTTCTCCGTGCTCGTCTTTCTCAACTACTGGTTCGAAATAAGATTTTGCACCACGCTTGGTTGTTTCTTCGTAAGATTTACGTGCATCCTCCACCCACAAGGCGATCACTTTTACACCATCCCCGTGTTTTTTCACGTGCTCACCAATTGGCGACTCGCTGTTCAATGCAGTAGTCAATACAATGCGGATCTTGTCTTGCTTCAATACATAAGATGCACGATCTTTTACACCAGTTTCCAATCCGGCATACGCCAAATCCTGGAATCCAAATGCTGTTTTGTAAAAGTGTGCAGCTTGTTTCGCATTACCTACGTAAAATTCTACGTAATCTGTTCCCATTAATGGAAGGAAGTCTTGTGCTCCTTCAAATATTTTTTCTAAACCGTAATCAACGCTTTTTAAACCTTCGCTCATGTTCTTTTGTTTTAATTGTTTCTTGCCGGTAGTTTCAAATCTATCTGTTTATTTATTTGAAAACGACCATTTTAACTCGTTTTATTAATCTTCCAACCAGCTGTATGCGTAATCGTTCAATTGCATATCAATTGCTGCTTGGGTCAGTTTTAGTGGTTTGAATGTGTCCACCATCACGGCCAATTCACGTGTTTCTTTCTGACCGATACTGCGCTCGTATGTTCCCGGATGTGGTCCGTGTGGGATTCCGCCCGGGTGCAAGGAAATGTATCCTTTTTCAACATGGTTACGACTCATGAAATCACCATCTACATAGTACAACACTTCATCTGAATCGATGTTCGAGTGATTATATGGTGCTGGAATGGATTGTGGATGGTAATCGTACAAACGCGGCACGAATGAACAAACCACAAAGTTGTGTCCTTCAAAAGTTTGGTGAATCGGCGGTGGCAAGTGAATGCGTCCTGTGATCGGCTCAAAATTGTGGATCGAGAACGCATACGGGAAGTTGAAACCATCCCAACCTACCAGATCAAACGGATGTGATGCGTAAGTCAATTCATGCAACATGTTCTCTTTCTTGATCTTGATTACAAAATCTCCTTTTTCGTCGTGTGTTTCCAATTCGGTTGGGATTTTGAAATCGCGTTCACAGAATGGAGAGTGCTCCAACAATTGCCCAAAGCGACTACGGTAGTTGCGCGGAGTTAAGATCGGAGAGAAAGACTCGACGATGAACAAACGGTTGTCTTCGGTGTCGAAATCGATCTGATAGATCATGCCTCGAGGTACTACTAAGTAGTCGCCATATTCAAAAGGGATGTTCCCCAACATGGTGCGCAACTTTCCGGTTCCTTTGTGCACAAAGATCATTTCGTCAGCGTCTGCGTTCTTGTAGAAGTATGAACGCAAACTTTTCTTCGGAGCAGCTACTGCAATGTTCAGGTCGTTATTGAATAGAACGATCGTGCGAGCATCCAAGAAATCATCTTTTGGAGCCACTTCGAAACCTTTGATCATTCGGGAAGCGATATTCTTGTTCACGGCAGCTTGCGGAGAAAGATCGATCGGATCTTTCATGGATTTCACCATGGTTGGTCTGTGTACGTGGTACATCAAACTGGAGAAACTCGAAAATCCCTCTGTTCCAAATAGTTGTTCGTAATATAGATTTCCGTCTGGCTTACGAAATTGTATGTGTCGTTTGTTGGGAAAATTTCCCAATTTGTGATAAAACGGCATAGTGATAAGTTTAAAATTAAGATAATAGGGTATGCATAGCGACTGTCAGTCACTCCGGCTTGCGTTTCTGCAACCAATGAATTTTTAAAGAGAGTTCAGGCCACATAGTTAATCCCAAGAAACAAAAATATGAAAAACAGAAACTGTAAAAAAATGATTTTCGTTAGGTTTTTTAACAAAAATGCCCAAAACACTTTTTGAGACAAAAAATGCTATTTTTGCCCGTATTCAGCACCAGATTATGAAGAAAATATTGGTTTTAGGTTCCTGTGGACAGATCGGTACAGAATTGGTTTTGGCCTTGCGAGAACGATTTGGGAACGATGCGGTGATCGCGGGTGATCTAAAGGATGAATGTCCGGCTACTTTGGCGAACGGGCCCTATATCAAGTTAGACGCCCTGGATAGATCAGCTGTGCGCAGTTATATCATCGATAACGGGATCAATGAGGTGTACTTGTTGGCTGCTTTGTTATCAGCCACAGCCGAAAAGAATCCGGATTTTGCGTGGAAATTGAACATGGAAAGTTTGTTCACGATCTTGGATCTGGGCAAGGAAGGGGTGCTTAAAAAGATCTTTTGGCCGTCGTCTATTGCGGTATTTGGTCAAACTACACCCCGAAACAACACGCCGCAGTATACGGTTATGGAACCAAGTACGGTTTACGGAATCTCCAAACAAGCAGGCGAACGCTGGTGCGAATATTATTTCAATAAGTTTGGTGTGGATGTGCGCTCGATTCGTTATCCGGGACTTATTTCATACAAGAGTTTACCGGGAGGCGGCACCACCGATTATGCAGTTGACATCTTTTACAAAGCGAAAGCCGGAAAACACTTCAATTGTTTCTTAAAAGAGGATAGCGCCTTGCCGATGATGTTCATGGACGATGCGATCCGTGCAACGATTGAATTGATGGAAGCTCCGATTGCGCATGTAAAGGTTCGTTCAAGTTACAATTTATCGGCGTTGAGTTTCACACCGGCTGAATTGGCCAAAGAGATCCAGTTGTTTGTACCGGATTTTACGATCACTTATGAACCGGATTTCAGACAGGCAATTGCAGACTCCTGGCCGGCATCGATTAACGACAGTTTTGCGCGCGAAAATTGGGGCTGGGAAGAACGTTATAATTTGAACAAAATGGTTAAAATTATGTTGGATAATGTCGATATATCACTCGACAATCAATAATTAACTGTTTAATCGACGGAATAAGATAATTAATCGAAAATATAGTAGAATGTGGCACATATTTTGAAAATTAAGTTATCTTTAAAATACGCTACTGAACTAATTTGATTGCAATATGCGTACATTTAAGCACTTAGGCATCTTACTTTTTTTCCTCACCGCGGTTAATTTTAGCTATGCTAGTCGTGTAAACGATCAGGATGACAAGCTGAACCGCAATGATGACAAACTCAACCGAAAGGATGATCAAGGGCGAAAACAAGGTAAGTGGATCTACTACGGTAAAGATCGGCCAGAATCGGGAATTCCTGCAGAAGGAAAAGTGGAAGAAGGTAAGTATGTGGACGACCGCAAGGAAGGTATTTGGATCAAGTACCACAATGATGGGGTGACTCCAAAACTGAAAGGCGAGTATGAAAATAACCGTCCGAAAGGTGCATATACCAAGTATCACGCAAATGGAAAAGTGAAAGAGGTTGGAACTTATGTGAAAAACCAATATCACGATTCATTGGTGCGTTTCCACGAGAACGGAGTAAAGGAGTTTGAAGCCAATTACAACGAATTGGGCAAGGAACAAGGGAAAGTGAAGTACTACTATCCAAACGGACAGTTGGAGTATGTATACGTTGCCAACAACGGAACACCAACTGGTACTGCTTACCGCTACTGGCCGAATGGAGATGTGAAAGAGATCACGACGTTCAATGCGGACGGATCTGTTGGAACTTCTACACAAAAAGAGCCGGTAAACCCAATGGAAACGGTGAAAGATCCGGGACAATCCAACAAGATACCGCCAGCGATCAAAGGTACGCCTGACACACAAGGTGTGAAGTGGCAGCCAAACGGATACAACAAAGTGTACAACGAGGATAAAGAGATCTGGCAAGACGGTATCTTCAAGAACGGTAAGTTGTGGGATGGTAAGCTTTACGTTTACGACCGCGATGGAATCTTGTTGAAGGTCGAAGTGTACAAGCAAGGTCGCTACCACTCTGACGGACAATTGTAAGCAAATTCAAGTTTAAGATACGAAGGGCTATTCATTGCGAATAGCCCTTTTTTGTTGGTGATTTCCACTTGTATATTTAAAAATACAAGAATTCATGATGAAGGTTGACCTTCAAAAAGCTGTTCGATCTCCTTTCTCAATTCACTTTCTAAATTTCGATACCAATCGATATGTTTGGACCAAGCGCCACAACCTCCCGCGAAACCGGGTTCCTGGCATTGCGTATATTCCCATGTTCTTGAGCAATTCGGACATTTTCCGGATGTTTCGAAGGTATTCCATGAATGACCACAAGTACATTGCCAGCGTGAATCTGCATCTGGTTCCCAATCGCATTTTGGACAAGCTATTTTTATGTTCATGGAGCTTTTTTTATTGTAGGGTTTGGTTTCGGATACTTAACGTTATACGTGGTTTAAAGAAAAAACGCGAGTGGTATTGGTGGTTGCTCGAGGAAGATGTATATCCAGCTAACGGTTTGCGGCTACAAGAAGTTGGCGATTTCGGAGACGGAAATTGACTGCCACCACTGAACTTGATACGAAGCACAAAGCTTCATGTAACCATTGATCTGCCAATTTCTTGTAGGTGCTGTTATGCCCTGTGCTGTTGTCTTTCATGTCAGTCGGTGATTACTAATTTGCTTATTCCGATTACTTGCTTGTCTTGTATAAGATGAACGAAATATAATCCACTTGCTAGATTTTCACGCTGTAGAACAATTGTCTGCCCATTGATGTTTTTTATTTGCGAATTTAATTGCCCATAAAAGTTGTAAACTTTCAGGGTTGCGTTATTTAAATAATGGTCTGTCTGCAAAGTTGTCTGTGTGGAGAAAGGGTTAGGATATATGTTTATACTACCCTCATTAGTATTATCATTTATCCCCGTCGTATTGTCTTTTACACAACGGCAAGAGAACCCTGTTGAAGTTGTTCCTAGGGCTAGCCTTTCGATCGTATCGTTAGTTGCCCATAATGTATAATGATAGGCTTGCCCTAAACCTGCTGAAGTAGATGTCCAATAAATTGCCCTGAGCCCGATTCCGTAAAAAATACCATAACCATCTCTGTCTCCTCCATGCCTTAATGAAATACCGACTAAATCAGTTCCTACTCCTTGTCCAAATCCTTCTCCAATAGCTTTTAAAGCATTCCCTCCAGCTCCTGCTGTTGAAGAAATCATACTTCCTCCTGCAACTGTAATTAAGTTATCCCATTCTTGGTCAGTTGATACGTGCCAACCAGAAGGACAAAGTCCTTGAGGTCCAGAAGAATAATTCATTAGTTCAGATTGTTCATACAATCCTCCATAGATTGAAAAGTTATTGGTGTCATTCTGTTGTGCGTATTTTTCAGGAATTCCATTATTCGTTTGTTGCGAATGAATAATTCCTAAAGAATCACTTTCAACATAAGTTCCATAGTTTAAATTTTGTTTAAACCAACAGTCAGAGCCTATAAGCACAGTTGCATATTTCTTTCCATCTCTTGAGTCAATAAGGGTGTCTCCACAATTGAAAGTCTGACTATAAGCGACTGTTGTAAAGATAACAGAAGCACTAAGTATAAATAATTGTTTCATAGTGTTAATTATTTTAAAATTTATTTGTGCATAAATGTTGTTTTTTAGCATTGGGCATAACTTATATATATGCTTACCTTTTCAGTAAAAAGTATACATATACATCTCGATACGGTATGTTTTGTGCACTTTTTGTACTTCTTCCAAATATATCGCATTCTCGGTTTAACGCAAAAAAACACGTTTGGAATTTCACGGATAACAAAAAGGGCCGCTCCGAAGAACAGCCCTGAAGGAATATGTTATCCCGAATTATTTCGGATCTTTTCTCATCGGGTCCGGTGCCGGCGTAGTACTCAACAATTCGATCTCGAATACCAAGTCGCTGTAAGCAGGAATTACTGGCGGACGACCACCTTTTCCATATGCATTGAAGTAAGGAATAATGAAGATCCCTTTTCCTCCTACATCCAATAACGAAACAGCTTCGTCGTATCCTTTGATCATCTGTCCCACATTGTGCGTAAAGTTCAAAGGTTGGTTGCGGTCGTACGACGCATCAAACTTGGTTCCGTCCATCAATGTTCCGCGGTAATGCGTAGAAACCATCTCGCCTGTTTTTGCTTTCGTACCGTTTCCTGCACGTTGGATCACATACACCAAACCACTTTCTGTTTGTTGTGCTTCCGGATATTTCTTGCGAACTTCTTCCAACAAATAAGCGCGGTATTCTGCCTCCGACATTTTAGCAATTTTGTCTGTGCGAACCTTTTCCAAGGAATCTAAACGAGCCTTTTCTGCGATTCGTTGCTCTTCAGCTGCCTGCGCTGTTTTGTAAGCCACTTTGAAAACTTCTGTGGCGTTCCATTTCTCGAACTCTTTCCCGATGCGCAAGATCTTTACTTGCTTCATCTCGTCGTTTTGCGCAATGGCATTCACCACGTCTTGTCCTTGAACTACGTGTCCAAATACAGTGTGTTTACCGTCCAACCACGGCGTTTCTTTGTGCGTAATAAAAAACTGACTTCCGTTTGTAGCCGGACCGCTGTTCGCCATGGAAAGAATTCCAGGACCGCTGTGCTTCAGGTCAGAACGCGTTTCGTCAAAGAACTTGTAACCCGGTCCACCCATTCCTGTTCCTTGAGGATCTCCACCCTGGATCATGAAATCAGGAATCACACGGTGAAACTTCAAGCCATCATAGAATGGTTTTGTAAACGTGATCGTATCGAATACAGTGAACTTACCTTCAGCTAAACCTACGAAATTCGCAACGGTCATGGGTGTTTTTTCGTGTTCCAATTTTACCACGATCACGCCTTTTGTGGTGGTGAATTGTGCATAAATACCCGGTTCCAATTTCGCCGGAGATTTGCCTTTCTTCTGTCCCAAAACAGGAAGCGCCAGCAAGCAAAGTATCACTAGTCCAAAAATGTTCTTCATCATCTTGTTCATACAATTTTCGTTTGGTTAAAATTAATGTAAAAAAGTCGTTTACATCGACTTTCGATGGCGCTTTGATAAAATCGTGCCATTTTGTGTATTCCGAAAGGGTGAATTTCACGTTACTTTTTTTGGATTCCGCTTATTCAACCGCCGAAGTGTCAGTTAAACCACTAAATTTGCGGCATGGAACAAAAAGACGATCTACTTAAGGAGGTGATTTCGCACGCGAAGGAATACGGCTTTGTATTTCCTTCTTCCGAGATCTATGATGGACTTGCAGCGACTTACGATTACGGTCAATTGGGAGCGGAGTTGAAAAACAACATCAAGCAGTATTGGTGGAAAGCGATGGTTCAGATGAACGACAACATTGTCGGGATCGATGCCGCGATCTTCATGCACCCAACTACCTGGAAAGCTTCCGGACACGTAGATGCGTTCAACGATCCATTGATCGACAACAAAGATTCTAAAAAACGCTACCGCGCCGATGTATTGATCGAAGAGCACATCGAAAAGATCCGCCAGAAGATCAATAAGGAAGTGGAAAAAGCATCCAAGAAATTTGGCGATGCCTTCGACGAAGCTCAATTCCGCGCTACGAATCCAAATGTATTGCGCAACGAAACCAAGATCACCGAGATCGAAGACCGCATGCGTGAAACCTTAGAGAACAATGATCTGGAAGGGGTGAAGCAATTGATCGAAGATCTGGAGATCGTTTGTCCGATCTCAGGGTCGCGCAACTGGACCGAAGTACGTCAGTTCAACTTGATGTTCTCTACCGAATTGGGTTCTGTGGCAGGTGATGCTGCGACGATCTATTTGCGTCCGGAAACGGCACAGGGAATTTTTGTGAATTTCTTGAACGTGCAAAAAACAGGTCGCATGAAGATCCCGTTTGGTATCGCGCAGATCGGAAAAGCATTCCGTAACGAGATCGTTGCCCGTCAGTTCATTTTCCGCATGCGCGAGTTCGAACAGATGGAAATGCAATTCTTCTGCCGTCCGGGAGAGGAAATGAAATGGTACGAGCATTGGAAAACAACGCGTTTGAACTGGCACAAAGCATTGGGCTTGGGTGATAAGTACTACCGCGAACACGACCACATCAAGTTGGCACACTACGCAAACGCTGCGTGTGACATTGAGTTCGATTTCCCGATGGGCTTCAAGGAATTGGAAGGAATCCATTCCCGTACTGATTTCGATTTGAAACAACACGAACAATTCTCAGGTAAGAAATTGCAGTATTTCGATCCGGAATTGAATCAAAGCTATGTGCCTTACGTGGTGGAAACGTCGGTTGGTTTAGACCGCATGTTCCTGGCTGTGATGAGCGCGTGCTACCAAAACGAAAAATTGGAAGACGGTTCAGAGCGCGTGGTGTTGAAACTTCCTGCTGCCTTGGCTCCTTATAAAGTGGCGGTTATGCCGTTGACGAAAAAGGATGGTTTACCGGAAAAAGCAACGGAGATCTTCAACGAATTGCGTTTCGACTTCAATTGTCAGTACGACGAAAAAGATTCACCGGGAAAACGTTACCGCCGTCAGGATGCAATCGGAACACCATTCTGTGTGATGGTAGATCACGAAACCTTGGAAAACAATACGGTTACGGTACGCGATCGCGACACGATGCAACAGGAACGCATTGCCATTTCGGAATTAGCAAGCTTCTTGAATGCACGCACAAACATGAAAGCATTACTTCAGAAGTAATCATAGATACGAAACAAAAAAGAGGCCTTTTGAGCCTCTTTTTTTATTTTCCTAAAAGTGATTTCAAACTACCGGGGTTGACGTTTTTCGTTTCCGAGAATTCGAATTTCTTGGAAATGCCGAGCACACTTCCTTTTGCAACACCTTGAATGGTAACGGGAACTTCTTTCTTTCCGGCATTTTTTAGCAAGGTGATCAACGCACCGTTTTCCAGGTCGATGATCAGCGGAACCGTGTAGGTCTTATCTGATTTTCGTTTGACCTTGATCTTTTCGTTCAGTTTCACCTTGCCCATCAGCTGGTCTTCCATTTTGACGTCGGCAGCCACTTTTTTCACTTTGAAACCGATCGCATTCGGGTTTTCGATGTTCACGTCAAACGAACATTCGATATGCGATCCTTCCAATTTTTGCAACTGAAAATTGCTAACTTCCCCAAAATCCGGTTCTTCAAAATTACAGGCGGTTAAAACCCATAGAGGTAGTATTGCCGCTATGATCCACGTTTTCATTGTGCTCCTTTCGCAAAATAATGGAAGAAGTGCGGAATGGTTTCAATTCCTTTGTAATAATTGAATAATCCGTAATGTTCGTTTGGTGAATGGATCGCGTCAGAATCCAAGCCGAAGCCCATCATAACCGTTTTCAATCCCAATACTTTTTCAAACAAAGCGATGATCGGAATGGAGCCTCCGCTGCGCACCGGAATTGGTGTTTTCCCGAAGGTTTGCTCGTATGCATACGCTGCGCTCTTGTAGCCGTGCGAATCGATCGGTGTAACAACCGGTTCACCTCCGTGATGCGGTTTTACTTCCACTGTAACTCCAGCAGGAGCAATACTTTCAAAATGTTTCTTGAACAATTCAGTAATGGAATCCGGCATTTGATGCGGCACCAAACGCATGGAAATTTTAGCATATGCCTTTGACGGGATCACCGTTTTTGCTCCCTCACCAGTGTATCCTCCCCAAATTCCGTTTACGTCCAATGTAGGACGTATCGAACCGCGTTCCGGAGTAGAATATCCGGCTTCACCGTGCACGGCGTTGATGTTCAAAGCCGCTTTGTATTTGTTCTCATCGTATGGAGCTTTCGCCATTTCAGCACGTTCTGCAGCCGTCAATTCCTGAACGGCATCGTAAAATCCGGGAACAGTAATGTGATTATTCTCATCGTGCAAGCTTGCGATCATTTTTGTCAGGATGTTGATCGGATTCGCTACGCAGCCACCGTAAAGTCCCGAGTGCAAGTCGCGATTCGGTCCTGTCACTTCCACTTCCACATAGCTCAAGCCACGCAATCCGGTAGTGATGGAAGGCGTGTCGTTACCCAACATGCCCGTATCTGAAACCAGGATGATATCTGCTTTCAATTTATCTTTGAATTCGGTGATGAACCAACCGAGATTTACGGATCCTACTTCTTCTTCCCCTTCGATCATGAATTTCACGTTGCAAGGCAACTCACCGGATTTTACCATGGCTTCAACAGCCTTCACATGCATGAAGAATTGACCTTTATCGTCACAGGCACCGCGTGCAAAAATTGCTCCTTCCGGATGGATATCCGTTTTTTTGATCACCGGTTCGAATGGAGGAGAGGTCCACAGATCGATCGGATCGGCAGGTTGCACATCGTAGTGTCCGTAGATCAAGACTGTTGGCAATCCAGCATCGATAATTTTCTCACCGTAAACAATGGGATGTCCTTTGGTTTCAACAACTTCCACTGCATCCATTCCGGCTTGCGTCAGGAATTCGGCAACTTTATTAGCGCCTTTCAAAACGTCTGTGGTGTAGGCACTATCAGCTGAAATTGTCGGGATTTTCAACAACTCGATCAACTCATTTAAGAAGCGATCTTTGTTGGTATCGATGAAAGAAAAAGTCTTGTTCATAATCACATTTTGGACAAAATTGGTGAATAATTCAAGAAGGTCCATTAAAATACACGTGCATGACGCAACTTTTTTGTAAGTTGGGGCGTCTTTTACTGCATAACTAGTGACTATGAAAATAAAATCGGGACTTCTATTAGCAATTCTATTTCTATCAATAAAGCCAATTTTCGCGCAATTAACGGTGACTGCGGGTACGCTTACACCGCAGCAAATGGTGCAAAACGTATTGATTGGAAACGGGGTTTCTGCGTTTAACATTACCTTTTCTGGAAATGTGAACCAAATTGGAACTTTCAACGCAGCAGGTTCGAATATCGCTTTGCCGAACGGTATTGTGATGTCGTCTGGGGACGTAACTACTTTGGTACCAGGAGGGAATCCATCAACAGGTTACAATGGTCCTGGGGATGCGAATATTTTGGCTACTGCTCAGTCAGTAACGACAAACCCTGCGGCTGGAAACATCAATTCGACTTTTGACGCGGCGATCTTGGAGTTTGATTTCATTCCTCAAGGAGATTCTGTGAAGTTCAACTTCGTATTTGGTTCTGAGGAATACACAACTTGGATCAACACGCAATACAACGATGCGTTTGGATTCTATTTAACAGGTCCAAACCCTGCTGGAGGGAATTATGCAAATACGAACTTGGCACTAGTTCCGAATACTACTTTGCCAATTACGATCTCTACGATCCACCCGGGATTGAATGGTCAATACTACATTGGAACTCCTGTTGGACATGCATTTAACGGAATCACCACGCCACTAGAGATTGCATTCGCCGTAACGTGTGGAGCAGTTTATCACTTTAAGTTTGGGGTTGCAGACTGTATGGACGGAATTTTGGATACAGGTGTATTCTTGGAGGGTGCTTCTTTTACTTCAGATGCAGTTGATGTTACCGTAGCAACAGTTTCTGGTGATACAACGATTGTTGAAGGATGTACCGACGCGAATTTCATTTTCACACGTCCACTTTCACAATTGTCTGACACATTAACTGTAAACTACACGATCAACGGAACTGCAATTGAAGGAACAGATTTCAATAACTTGATCAATCCAATTACTTTCTTACCGGGTGAAGATACAGTGATCATCAACTTGACTCCATTCCAAGATGGTTTGACAGAAGGATTCGAATCAGTAACGATCACTGTAGAATTGATCAACAACTGTGGGGACACCATATTCTCGTCGGGAACCATTTACATTGGCGATGGACCAATATTGAATATCAATGAAAACAATCCAACTGTTTATTGTGCCACCGATTCGGTGCTGGTCACGGCCACGGCGAGTGGCGGATATGCGCCTTACACGTATAGTTGGAGTTATGCCGGACAAACCGGAGACACTGCCTACGTCCCGATACTCCAGAACGGAACAGTTGATGTTTATGTCACAGCTTCCGACCAGTGTGGATTTACGGGAACAGATACAGTTACAGTAACGATGAACCAAACGTTGGCAATCGATACGATGGGAACTCAAAATACAAGTTACTGTCAGAATACCGGAGTGGTTTGGGGCTTGGCTGAAGGATTAACTGGTCAACCGCAGTACAATTGGAACGGGCCATCGCCGGGTGGAGGTTTCAACATCGATGCTTCTGTATTGCAAAACATTCCGGCTGGAACCTATGTGTTCACAGTGTCGGATGACGTATGTACCGTAGTTGACTCGATCGTGGTAAATACAAATCCTGGTCCCGTTGCAAACTTCTCGCAATCTGCTCTAAATGGATGTTCACCGCTTACGGTGACCTTCACGAATACCAGCCAAAACTCCAACAACTACATTTGGAGTATGGGTAACGGAAACAACTTTACATCAGCAAGTACAGCTCCTTTCAATGAGACCTATACAACTGATGTGGTGATTACGTTGATCGCTACGGATGGTGTTTGTTTTGATACGATCACAAGCTTCGTAGACATTTCGATCTGTGGATGTATGAACCCAATTGCGTTGAACTACAATCCATTGGCAGTAATCGATGATGGAAGCTGTATTTTCCCTACGCCAACTGTTGAAGTACCAAACATTTTCACGCCGAATGGTGACCAGATCAATGATGTATTTGAGTTGACAACAACGAATGCGGAATTGGTTGAATTTACGATCACGAACAGATGGGGTAGCACGGTTTACACAGGAAGTGGTCCCGGACAGGTTACAGCTACAGCTACGCCACCGGTATGGGATGGTAAAATTGATGGACAAATGGCTTCTGAAGGAGTTTACTTCGTACAATACCGCGTAGTTGGTGTTGCAGGAGATGAATTAGTTGGTCAAGGCTTTGTTCAACTATCGAAATAAGAAATATGAATCTATGAAAAATGGGCTTCAACGAGCCCCTTTTTCTTTTTGTATCAATTTGTTTGTATCAGCGATCTGCCATCCATTTCCAGAGGTGCAGCAATGCGCATCCGTGATAAAATAGTTGGAGCGACATCTGCTAAAATGCCATTGGACAGGCTTACGTGTTTATCCTCTGTCATCAAGACCACCGGCACCGGATTTAAGGAATGCGCCGTGTTCGGAGATCCATCCTCATTGAACGCAACATCTGCATTTCCATGGTCTGCAATGATCAATAATTCATAGCCCAGATCTTTGGCCGTTGCAACAATGTCTCCCAAACACGAATCTACTGTTTCTACAGCTTTCACAATGGCATCATAAACACCGGTGTGGCCAACCATGTCCGGATTGGCAAAATTCAAACAGAAGAAATCCGGTAATTGCAGATTCATTGCTTCTACGATGCGATCTCTCACCTCTGGAGCACTCATTTCGGGTTGCAAGTCGTAAGTCGCCACCTTTGGGGATTTTACCAAAATGCGCGTTTCTCCGTCAAACTCCTTTTCACGTCCTCCAGAAAAGAAGAAGGTAACGTGCGGATACTTTTCGGTTTCAGCGATGCGGATCTGTTTTCTACCCATTTTGGAAAGCACTTCGCCCAAGGTATTCTGTAGATTGTCCTTTTCGAAAAGCACATGGATCTTTTTGAATTTGACATCGTAATTGGTCATGGTGTAGAAATTCAAAACCAATGGAGTCATGTCGAATTCAGGAAACGCGCGTTGCGTCAAGGCATCGCTTATCTCACGTGGTCGGTCGGTGCGGAAATTAAAGCAAATAACAGTATCACCGGTTTCGATCACACCTTCCTTGTTGGCTCTCACCCACGGTTTGATGAATTCATCCGTAATATCTTGCGCATAACTGTTCTCCATGGCTTGAGCGGCATCCGTAAATGGTTCACCTGTACCATGAACCATGGCGTCGTAGGCAACTTTTACGCGTTCCCAGCGGTTGTCGCGATCCATCGCGTAGTAGCGACCAACGATCGATGCAATCTTTCCGGTGGTGTTGGCACAATGATCTTGCAAATTTTGAATGAAGGCTTTGCCACTTTTTGGGTCGCAATCACGGCCATCCGTGAAAGCATGGATCCACACATTGGTCAGTCCATACACCTTGGCCATATTCAACAAAGCATGCAAATGTTCTTGCGAACTATGTACACCACCTTCTGAAACCAAACCGATCAAATGTACTTTTTTACCACTTGAGCGTGCGTTTTCAAAAGCAGCCTTTAATTTCGGAATCTCAAAAAATGCACCTTCACGAATGGCTTTATTGATGCGCGTCAACTCTTGGTAAACCACACGACCGGCACCAATGTTCAGGTGACCAACTTCCGAATTACCCATTTGTCCGTCGGGCAAACCAACATGCTCTCCGCATGCCAATAGTTGTGCGTTCGGGTAGGAAGCCAATAAAGAATCCATCACCGGTGTTTGCGCATTTTTGATCGCATCCGCTTTTGTTCCATCTCCAATTCCCCATCCGTCCAGGATGATCAACCCCACTTTTTGATTACTCATTTGGTATTTGTATTTCGAATTCAGCTCCGGCCTCTCCCGGATTGATTAACTTGACCATGCCACCGATCGCTTTAGAACTTTGATAAGCTATGTATAGTCCCAAACCGGTTCCTTTGGTTGTGCGCGTTTCTTCATTTCCCAGACGTGAAAACTTCCGGAATAACAAGCGTTGATCTTCTACAGAAATTCCCTTTCCAAAATCTTTGATCCGAATAGAGATATACAACTCGTGCACGGAGATCTTCACAGAAACCCCTTTGGCTGGATCGGTGAATTTCAGGGCATTCTCCAGGAGATTATTGATCGCGGTTTGCGACAGGAATCGATCCGTATGTACGTGGATTTCTTGGGCTGCTTGAAACGCAATTTGAATGTTTTGGCGGTTCTGTTGGATCTGGATCAGTTCGGAAACCGCTTCGTTGAGTTCAAACTTGGTCCTATTCAGATCGATGCTTTGTTGTTCTAGTCGGGAAGCTGTTAGGATCTGTTCAACGAGTCCTTCCAATCGGTTAGACTCCTCAATGGCCTTGTTCAGCACCTCTTGTTTTTTCTCTTCCGGTAATTGCTGGTGCTTGAGCAGGGTTTGCAAGTACAACTTCGTGGCAGCCAGAGGCGTTTTCAATTCGTGTGTAACCGACAACATGAAGTTGTTTTGTTGTCGCGCAATATTGATCTCTTTGCGTATGGACGACTTGATACGCCACAATCCAAAAAGTAATAACAAGAGAAATACTGATCCTTCGCCAACGATCATCAGCACGCGACCTGAAACCGCATCCGGGTCTTTAGCCGAGGCACGCGTCAGATCGATCAAATGATAACCCCACCAAACAAACTGCACCAATACATAGGCACCGAGTACATATACAAAGGCTGTTGTTGGTTTGCGCTGCATCATGCTTATCCTTTACACTAAAGTTAATGATTTGAAGCAGTTATTCAAACCGTTCTTAGTATGCGCGTTCGTTCTTTCCTTCAACATAGTTGATAAAAGCACGGTTTACGACTTTGTTTCCACCGGGTGTTGGGTAATCACCGGTAAAATACCAGTCTCCGGTATTACCCGGACAAGCTCTGTGCAGATCATCTACAGTTTGGTACACAATTTTCACTTCTGCCTGGATGTTTTCAGGAGTCAGCATTTGAGCAATTTTATCTGAAATTTCTTGATCTGTAAACGGTTGATAAATTTCCTTCACGTAGTTTACGATCTGCTCTTTCGGTAAATTCGCTTGCGCCAGTGATTTTTGATAAACCTCTTGAATCAGTCCTTCTCGTCCTGTCTCTTTCAACAAGGCAATGGCCGCATCAAAAGCTATGAAATCACCCATTTTCGCCATGTCGATACCATAACAATCCGGGTAGCGTATTTGTGGTGCGGATGAAACTACCACAATACGTTTCGGACCAAGGCGATCCAATATGCGGAGAATAGATTGCTTCAAAGTAGTTCCACGAACAATACTGTCGTCGATTACTACCAAATTATCTTTTCCTCTCACAACGGAACCGTAGGTGATGTCGTAAACCTGAGCAACCATGTCGTCACGCGCATCATCTTGGGTGATGAATGTACGCGCTTTCGCATCTTTGATCGCAATCTTTTCAATGCGGGCACGCTGGTAAAGGATCTCTTTCAATTCATCCTCGGTAGCCATGCGTCCCAATTCCAGGATCGATTTGTATTTGCGGTCGTTCAAATGATCTTCAAGACCTTTGATCATACCGTAGAATGAACTTTCGGCCGTATTTGGGATAAAGGAGAAAACAGAATTATCCAGATCAAAATCGATCATCTTCAACACATTCGGAACCACATAACGGCCCAAATTCTTGCGCTCCTCGTAAATATCGTAATCGTTTCCACGTGAGAAATAAATGCGCTCAAAAGAACATTTTTTGGGAACCTGAGGTTTATTGATCTCTACTTCCGATACAAGTCCGTTCTTTTTGATGATCAAGGCATGTCCCGGAGTTAACTCATTGACCTCCTCCAACTTCAAGTTGAAAGCTGTTTGGATAACCGGTCTTTCTGAAGCAACCACACAAACTTCCTCGTCCTCGTACCAAAATGCCGGACGAATACCGTGTGGATCACGTAACACAAACGCATCTCCATGACCGAAAAGTCCGCACATGGCGTAACCACCATCCCAGAATTCAGAAGAATGTTTTAAGATTTGTTCAATGTTCAGTTTTTCAGCGATCTCTGCGTAGATTTCCTGGTTGCTCATTCCGCTATTCTGCAGTTTTGCATACCACTCTTCGTTCTCAACATCCAAGTAGTGACCAATCTTTTCAAGAACTGTAACCGTATCTGATTTTTCTTTCGGATGCTGACCGATCTCGATCAAGACATCGAACAATTCATCTACATTCGTTAAGTTGAAGTTTCCGGCAACCACCAAATTTCGGGTGATCCAGTTATTTTGACGCAAGAAAGGGTGACAACTTTCGATGGAATTTCTTCCGAAAGTTCCGTAACGCAAGTGTCCCAAGAATAATTCACCGGTAAATCCTGCATTTTTCTTCAAATAGTTGACATCTTTCAGCAAAGCTGGATTTTCCTCGCCGATCTGGTAGAAACGTTTGTTGATATGATCGAAAATATCTTGAATCGGCTTTGGATCGATGCTGCGGTAACGCGAAATGTAACGCTCTCCCGGCTCCATGTCTAATTTGATGTTTGCTACACCCGCACCATCCTGTCCACGGTTGTGCTGCTTTTCCATCAAAAGATGCAATTTATTAATCCCGTAAAAAGCAGTCCCGTATTTATCAACGTAATATTGAAGCGGTTTTTTTAATCGGATGAGTGCAATTCCGCACTCGTGTTTAATAGCATCACTCATGTCGCCTGAAATGTTGCCGCAAAATTACAGATTCTAAATCGATTCAGCCCTTGTTGAAAGCGATAATCTTTTGTTAAAACAGGCAACTTTCTTAAAAAATAACAGTTTAGTTTCTGAAAAGCCTACTTTGCTAAAAATCTGCAAGATTCTACCGAAAAGTAGCCGTGTTTTCGTAATTTCGGAATATGAAGCACCTGTTTGTTCTAATGAGCTTGCTTTCAATCAATTGCTTGCTTGCCCAAAGCGAACAGGTCTGGCTGCGTCCAAATTTCGGACAATGGGATGAATCAATTGAGTATCAGATTCAAATGGACGAGGGTGTCATGATGCTTGATCAGAAAGGATTCACTTATCTTTTTTACGATAAACCTTCCCATGATCATTCTGGCAAAGAGTCTGAACACAATTACAATTCGGTACATGCCCAAGTGGTCAAAATGCACTTTGCAAATAACACGTGGAACGGCGAAAAATTAGAAGAAGGCAGGAGCTCCCATTATAGTAATTACTATATCGGAAACGATCAGAGTCGTTGGAAATCCGGGATTCACGATGTGCGTAAAACGACTTACAAAGCGTTTTATCCGGGAATCGATTTTGAGATTCAAGGTAATGCTCGTAATGTGAAATACAATTTTGTGGTTCAGCCAGGGGCAAATCCCGAACTCATTCAAGCACAAATCTCCGGATCTCAAAAGGTGTTTCTGGAAAATGGAGAGTTACATGTGCAAACCGATTTCGGAGATATCGTAGAATCAACGCCAAAGGCATGGGTTGAAGTAGATGGAAAACGCCAGGAGGTAATGGTGCGTTTTCGTCTGAAAGACAACACGGTTTTCTTTGAACTGGGAAAATACGATCAGTCCAAAGTGTTGGTGATCGATCCGAATATCGTATTCAGTTCTTTTACAGGGTCAACTATGGACAACTGGGGAATGTCAGCAACCCCCGATGAACAAGGAAATCTATACGCAGGTGGAATCGTATTTGGTTCGAGTGGTGGTAGCTATCCTACTTTAGTGGGGTCTTTTGACCTGACATACAACGGTGGACAAAGTTACACCGCAAGTTTGCCCAATGGCGCCACGTTCTCCATGACCGGGTTTGATGCGAGTATTTCAAAATTCAATGCCTTAGGTACTGCCTTAATGTTCTCAACGTATTTGGGTGGAAATGACAATGAAACGATCCATAGTTTGGTTACCGACCAGAACAGCAATTTGTATGTCATGGGTGTTACGGGAAGTAGCAATTTCCCAACTACCGGAGGTGCTTTTGATCAAACACACAATGGGGGTCCAACGGTTGATGCGAACGAACTTGGATTTGTTGGCGGGGCCGATCTATACATTACGCGCTTCAATGCAAATGGTTCAGCTCTTGTAGGTTCCACTTTCGTTGGTGGTACAGGAACTGATGGGATCAATAAATCTACGTTATTCTTTAATTACGGCGATCCATTCCGTGGTGAGATCATACATTCGAATGGTTTCATATATGTTGCAAGTTCCACCCAGTCAGGAAATTTCCCAACTGTAAGTGCATCGCAAGGATTTTTATCAGGTCTGCAAGATGCTGTCGTTTTCAAGATGAACGATAATTTAACAACCATGTCGTGGTCCACGTATTATGGTGGTTCGGGAGAAGATTCCGGAAATGGTTTGCAGTTATCCTCCAATGGAGATGTGTATTTGACCGGGGGAACAACTTCGGCAAATTTGAGCTTGTTATCCGGACATGATCTTTCTTACAATGGCGGCATAGCCGATGGCTTTTTGACGCGCTTTTCAAATGCAACCGGTAGCGTTCTTTCTGGAACTTACATTGGAACAAACGAATATGATCAGTCATTCTTTGTGCAACTTGACAATGATGATGCAGTTTACATTTACGGTCAGTCGGAAGGAACCATCGCAATCACGCCGGGATGTTACGGAACGCCCAATTCCGGTCAGATCATTGCCAAATATTCCACGAACTTGGTTACACAGAACTGGATTACCACGGTAGGAGCGGGTAGTGGACACGTTGAAATTTCGCCAACAGCATTTTTGGTTTCCAACTGCAAGGATATTTATTTATCCGGATGGGGAGGTCAGATCAACCAAACGTATGCACCTGGTGCCACCTTGAGTTCTACGATAGGATTTCCTGTCACCAGCGATGCGTTTCAATCTGCAACAACTGGAAGTAATTTTTGGATAGCTGTATTGAGTCAGGATGCCTCAGCACTTGAATACGCCACATTTATTGGTGGCACAGGATCCTCTTACAACCATGTTGACGGAGGCACCAGTCGCTTTGATAAGAACGGTAATATATATCATGCGGTTTGTGCAGCTTGTGGTGGAAACGATTTCGGCTTTTCAACAACACCTGGAGTTTGGTCTCCAAGCAACCCAAGTCCAAATTGTAATCTTGCTGCCTTTAAATTTGAATTGAGTAACATTGAGGCGATCGTCAATGATCCAGATCCATTGATCTGTTTACCTGATCCTGTGATTTTCCAAAACAATAGTGCGAACGGAAATGACTTTTTCTGGGATTTTGGCGATGGCGGCACATCTACAGAAGTGAATCCTTCACATACCTATGCGGGTCCCGGACAGTATACGGTGACACTTATTGTTTCTGATACGAACAATTGTTTTACTCCGGATTCCATCCAATTCTTGGTGAATATTGGAGACTTTCAAGGAGGGGTAGTTGATCCGGATATTTTAGTTTGTCCCGGTGAAACAGCTCAACTGGAAGCTTTTGGTGGTGCAAATTACGCATGGACGCCGGCCCAATTTCTGAACAATCCATCGATTGCAAATCCGATCGCAACGGTTTCTCAGAATACCATTTTCACGTGTATTATCAGCGATAGTTGTGGTACAGATACGGTTCAGGTTTCCGTCACGGTGGCCCAAACAGCGGGCAGCATCAGTGAGGATACCACAATATGTATCGGTAATTCAGTACCACTATTTATCAATGGCGTTGTTAATGCTACTTGGTCTCCGCCAACTTTTTTAGATAATCCTACGAGTTTTACGCCGATCTCAACACCTACAAGTACCGTCACTTATCAAGTGAATGGGCAGACTGTTGATGGTTGTGTGATTTCGCAAGATGTGACGATCATCGTCTTTACAGAACCTCCTGTGCCGGATTTGCCTGATACTTTGCGCTATTGTTCCGGCGGACAAATTGCGGTAAACGTTTCAGGGGCTCAAACATTTGATTGGTATCCTACTTCCATTGTTTCGCCAGCAAGCGGACCAAACGTGATTGTAAACGCTTCGACTGAGCAATATATCTATTGTGATTTCTCGAACGCATGTGCCACAGTGACAGATTCGGCTTGGATCGATCTAATTATAGCCCAAGTGGATGGTTTTGGCGACACAACGGTATGTCCGGGTGAAATGGTATTGTTAAGTGCCTCCGGTGCTCAGTTCTACGTTTGGACACCGTCAAATGTGACACCGATCACTACGAATTTCAGTGAAGTTTCAAGTACGGTTGCGATCACCACGAATTTTATAGTGACTGGAACGGATGCTTTTGGTTGTGTTGATACCGCCACAGTTTTGGTAGAAACGTATCCTTCGCCTTTCGTACAAACAAATCCGGATATTTTCGCTATTCTGGGTGAGGTAGTCCAATTGGACGCTGTTGCATCCGGTCCGGGAACTTTCGTGTGGTCTCCTGCTGAATACTTATCGTGCGTGGTTTGTCAAGACCCACTGGCACAACCGGATCAAAACTTTTCATATACAGTAACTTTCACGGATACGAATGGATGCACCGCCTCGGATGTAGTCCGTGTTAAATACGACCCGTTGATCTATGTTCCGAATGCCTTTACACCCGATGGAAACAGTATCAATTCGGAGTTTTTCGCTTTGGGGGTAAACATCGATGAGTTTAAAATGGAAGTATTTAACCGTTGGGGAGAATTGATCTACACCGGAGATGCGCAGTCTAAATCCTGGGACGGAACTTACAAGAACTTACCTTGTCCGGATGGAGTTTATGTATGGAAGATCTATTATTCAGATCTATTTACAGATGATACCTTCACGATTGTTGGACACGTTTCGTTACTCCGTTGATCACAATAAACGGCATTTCACGATACCATCCCGATCGATCTCTAACAACTCTACTTGGCGTATTTCATTGATCAAAACAGGATCAAAAGGCACTTTTACTTTGACATAGTTTTCGGTGAATCCGTACATCACACCGTTTTCCTCCTCAGCTTCGAACAGTACTGTTTTTACTTTCTCTAATTGGCTTTCGTAGAAGGCGCGTTTCTTTTTGTCGGAAAGAATGTGGAGTTGTTTGCTGCGTTGTTTACGAATTTCCTGAGGAACGGCATCTCCGAGTTTGACCGCGGTAGTATTCGCACGTTCAGAATAGGTGAATACATGCAAATACGAAACATCCAGATCTTTCAGAAAGTTGATCGTGTCTAGGAATTCATCATCTGTTTCTCCTGGAAAACCAACGATAACATCCACACCTATACAACAATCTGCATCAAATTTCTTGATCGTTTCAACGCGTTCTGCATACAATTCACGTTCGTATTTTCGACGCATCGCTTTCAATAATCGGTTATTTCCAGCCTGCAAAGGAACGTGGAAGTGAGGTACAAATCGATCGGATTGATTCAGAGTGAAATCGATGATCTCATTGCTTAACAGGTTTGGTTCAATGGACGAAATACGGAAGCGCTCGATGCCTTCTACCTGGTCCAAAGCTTTTACCAACTCAAAGAAATTCTCGTCGCCTCCCTGACCAAAATCGCCAATATTCACTCCCGTTAGTACGAGTTCCTTCATAGCTGTTTGCGCAATTTTTTCAGCCTCTTTTACGGTTTCTGCTATAGATGCATTTCTACTTTTTCCACGCGCTAAAGGAATGGTGCAGAACGTACAGAAATAGTCGCAACCGTCTTGTACTTTAAGAAATGATCTAGTACGATCTCCCATGGAGTGGGATGGGATAAAATCCTTCGTTTGTTTGATGTTTTCGAATTTTACTGTGGCAGGCCCTTCTTCCGGTTTTTCATCAAGGTGTTCAATGATGTTGAATTTTTCATTTGCACCAAGCACCAATGAAACTCCTGGGATTTCAGCGATCTCTTCCGGTTTTAATTGGGCATAACAACCAATCACGGCTACATATACATCGGGATTGATCTTTCGGGCTTTTCGCACCAATTGTTGACATTTCTTATCTGCATTTTCGGTAACAGAGCAGGTATTGATCACCAAAATATCCGGTGTATCGTCAAAATCAACCTTCGCAAAACCAGCATTTTCAAAAAGTCGGGAAATGGTAGATGTCTCTGAAAAATTCAGTTTACAACCCAAGGTATAGAACGACACTTTTTTGAACTGCTGCATGCGTTGGAAAATGGAGGGACAAAGATAGTACATTCTGCGTAAATGAAAGGTGAACCAAATGATACGCTTTACGTATATTTGCTTGTTCGAGTCGATTTTACATGAAACACACCCATACGATAACGTACGAGATTTTTGCTGATTGGAAGGAATTGGCCGCTGCAGATCAAGAATTGATCGTCCTAGCACAGGAAGCAGCAGATCAAGCCTATGCACCTTATTCTGAATTTCATGTTGGTGCTGCCCTTCGCTTGGATGACGGTACTTTGATAAAAGGGAACAATCAGGAGAACATTGCATATCCGAGTGGTTTGTGCGCAGAACGCGTAGCACTATTCTATGCCGGTGCCAATTTTCCAGACAAATCCATTAATACTTTGGCGATCGTTGCGAAAGGTTCTCTGTTGGATGCCGAAGCTTGTTTGTCACCATGTGGTTCGTGTCGACAGGTGATGGCTCAGAGTGAGTTCCGTCAGGAAGGAGATCTACGTGTCTTATTGGTTTCGCAAAATGGCAAAACCTATGTTTTCGACCGAGCAACGGATCTGTTGGTGTTTCCATTTGGTATGTAATAGCGATGGACGAGCAACACAAAGCGGATTGGCTTAAGAAGCGAAAAGAGATGCGCGATCTGCGCAGAGCAGAACCGTTGTTTGCAGGCATTCGTTCAAAAAGCAGATCTCACTTGAGTGCTGCCATTACCCTTTTGGAAAGTACTTTACCTGCTGATATGGAGGAAGCCCAAAAATTGATCAATCTGTGCTTGCCTTATTCCGGTAATTCGTTGCGTATTGGAATTACGGGTGTTCCAGGAGTGGGTAAAAGTTCGTTTATAGAGGTTTTTGGTCAAACGGTTATCGCCGAAGGAAAGCGGCTGGCTGTTTTAGCGATCGATCCAAGTTCTGAAAGGAGTGGGGGAAGTATTTTAGGAGATAAGACAAGAATGGAGCACTTATCTCAAAAGGATGAGGTTTTTATTCGTCCCACAGCAGCGGGAAGTACGCTAGGAGGTGTTGCTCGAAAAACCCGTGAGACGATCATTTTATGCGAAGCTGCAGGATTTGACGTCTTGTTTATAGAAACAGTTGGGGTAGGTCAATCAGAGATCATGGTGCACTCGATGGTTGATTTCTTTTTGCTATTGCTCTTGGCGGGAGCCGGAGATGAATTGCAGGGAATTAAGCGTGGAATTATGGAAATGGCCGACGGTCTTGCAGTTACTAAAGCTGACGGAGATAATGTAAAACGGGCGCAATTGGCTGCTCGCGAGATTAAGAATGCCATCCATTTGTTTCCACCAACAGAGAATGGTTGGATTCCGGAAGTAAAGAGTTGTAGTTCGCTTGAAAAATCGGGCATATCAGAAATCTGGGAAATGATCGAACGTTTTGAGCGTCACACGCAAACGAATGGAAGTTTCGACCACAAGCGACACAATCAGGATCTTTATTGGATGGAAGAAGCACTGAAAGAAAAATTGATCTTTGGTTTGCATCGTGATCCGGAGGTGAAGGCACATAAAAAAACGATAGAAGCACAGTTGTTGGCGGGAGAAATATCCGCTTTTGAAGCAGCTGATCGATTGTATCAGTTGTACAAAAAATAGTAAGGTATCATAATGGAACAGATAACGTTTACAATCGAAGGGGAGTATATTGAGTTGATAGGATTGTTGAAAGCAACGGGGATTGCTCAAACTGGCGGTCATGCGAAACAAATCGTAGAGGATGGATTCATCCTGCGTAACGGTGAGGAAGAGCTCCGTAAACGCGCAAAATTGATTCCAGGAGATGTGATCCTTGTCGATGAATCTATCGAGATTACATTAAAATAAAAAATCGCCCCTAAAGGCGATCTTGTTAGAATAAATCCTGAATTTCTTTTCTAAGATATTCGACAGTTATCTCTGTAGGCAATTGCCCAATTTCAGCTACAATTTCAAAGATCTTAGCGGCAAGATCGGTACCTGTGGAAGTGGCTGACATTTGCCCTCCTGCAATATTGATGATCTTGATCGTTTCTTCTTTTGAATTACGCACCATTTCCCAAGCTTGCGGTGAAACAAATAACTGCTGGGAGACGTTGTGGTCGTATTCTTCACGGATCGATTTCAACAGTTCAGCTTGCATCATCTTAGCCGGTAATGCCGGATTGTGCAAACGCATCACCAAACTATTTGGGTGAATACGCTCCATCAATAAGGCCGCACGCTGGTAAGCATCTACACGCATAGGCAAGAAGTGCTTTTGACGATCGCGTTTCAATTCTACTTGCAAGTGTCTAATCTCACGTTCACCAGTTTTCTTCAAAAAGAAATAGGCCATTGCAAGAGTTCCGCCGGTACTAATAAGAGCTACTAAAACAAGAATGATCATTTCCATAATTACGCAATTTGTCTAAGAATGTAAAAGCCTATAAAAGTAACAACATCTTAGATAAATCGTTCATCTGCTTCCATAACATGTCCACAGTTTTTACATGTTCGCATATCCACTGAGGTATAAAACTCCTTGAACCGCGGTAAAAAATCTTTTTCGATGTTTTCTAATTTGAAGCGATATTGTTTCAGTTCGGTATTACATTTTTCGCAAAACCAAAATAGACCGTCTGTAAGATCTGTTCCTTTTCGAACGCGCTCAATCACCAAACCTACTGTATTCTCTCCGCGCATTGGTGAATGCGGGGTGTTTTTGGGTAATAAGAACATTTCTCCCTCCTTGATCACTATGTCTTTGGGTTTACCTTCGTGTTGAATGCGTACAGTAATATCACCTTCAACTTGATAAAACCATTCTTCGCTTTCATTGTAGTGGTAATCTTTACGAGCATTTGGTCCACCAACTATCATCACGATGAAATCACCGGCCTCTTTATATAGGTTCTTATTGCCAACAGGTGGTTTTAATAGATCTCGGTTCTCTTCGATCCATTGGTGTAAATTAAAGGGCATTAACATAGGAACTAATTTTTCTCAAATGTACCAAATGCGGTGTTAAGTTTCATCGGTATGTTAAGAAAATAACCGATTGTTTAAAACGAAAAGACCCCGGGCATTAACACCCGGGGTCTTCAATTATTAGATTGATTCTTATTGAATCACGATACGGTAAACCTTATCAGCAGCAGTGTTGCTTAGTTTCACAAAGTAAACACCACGCTCCATTC
>JBMLQF010000022.1:0-5541 GCA_049241705.1 Fluviicola sp.
CATTTGCCGGAGCCTTACTTGGTGTGGTTCAAGCAAAATGGATTTCCTCCGGGAAAATTGGGTCGCCAACTTGAATTGATGTATGAGATCAAATTGAATGGTTTAGAGCAGTTGATTTATCCACTCATACCAAAATCTTAATTTATGGGAGTACTTGTTTTGATCTATCCATCTTCGTATCCTTATTTGCGTGGTTCGTTGAATAATTACGAATGGACTACAGGTGATTATGTGTTTTTGGTGATTGGATTGGCTTTGTTAGCTTTTGCAGTTTTTTATTTTTTTTACAGACTGTATAAAAAAGATGAGTCCCCAACTGGTTGGGATGCAGGAATAATTCCTAAAGACTTTGAATACAATGCGCCGAATGTGTTCGAATTGTATATCGCTGCTGGTGCGGCAATGATCGTGCGCGACCCCGTGAATTTTTCAGGTAAAGTTCCACGAATGGCTGGTTATTTAAGAACCAAAATGCCTCAGCTCTATTATGAGTTCTCTGATTCGGTTTCATATTCCTTGAAGCATGTGGTGAAACTGGATTCCCTAACAGCATGGGTCAATGAGTATTTTTCGCCTTTAGAGCGTCTCGATCTGGCAAATTTCATGACTTTTATAGCTGTTTGTGATGGTAGTTTAAACGATTCGGAAAAAGCCTATTTGTTTGCATTGTTTCGAAAGCTCGGTGTACAAATGAGCGATATTGATGATGGTTATCAATCCTTTTTCACGGCATCACAAAAAGAGGTGATTGAAGTTCCGACTAAACTTCGAAAAAGTGATTACGATGTTCTGGGTTTGGAATCTGGAGCGTCTCATGATGAAATCAAACGTGCGTATCGATCTTTGGTAAAAATGTGTCACCCGGATCGTTTTATGCATGAATCGGAGGCTGTTCGTTCGGAAATGGCCAAACGATTTCGCGAGATCCAACAAGCTTATGAAAATCTGACTAAATGATCGTTGCTATTCTAGGTTCCTTTGCTGTGCTTGCGGTGCTTTTTCTGGCATGGAAAAGACCCAAGAAGCAAGGTCCTATCAATGTGCACGAGGAAGCGTCTTTGCCCATCCATTGGGATGCGAGTGAGCGCAATAAGTCTATCGCATTCGCATATTTGGCTGCCTGGATCATAAAAAAAAATGCAGCGCATTCTTCCCAGCGCATCGCTTTCGTCCAGGATTTCTTCTTTAAAAAATTCCGCAATGTGTACCTAGAATCTCAAGCAGAATTGGAAAAGGCTTTGAAACGCTCTTCCAACGTGCGAAACATTGCTCGTTGGGTCTTGGTACGTATGAAAACAGGGGAGGAGCGCTTGCAATTGATCCACTTCCTCATGGATGTAGCCTTTGTGTCTGGTGATATGATCGATCGGGAAGAAGTTGCTATTGTGCGTTTCTCGGAATTGATCGGAATTCCTGTTGGTTTAACACGTAAAGAGATCCATAAACGACGCAGTGATCTATATGAGAATGGCGATGAGCCTTTTGTATGGATCAAACATTCGGTGTATCACCGCAGAAAAGCTTTGACCATTCTTTTATTGAATGAAGAAGCACAGGAGAAAGATATTAAACGCGCTTACAGAAAGCTTGCAGCACGCTATCATCCGGACAAATTTGAACTTCATACGGATGATGAGCGCCAAAATGCCACCATTCAATTCCTTGAAATCCAAGAAGCATACCGCTATTTAATGGATTAGGGGTGTATTATTGTTATTTATTTCGATATTTAGTCAACTGCTTTTGATTCAGTGTTATATGGCTGTTTTATTGATCTTTTAGTCTCAAAATTGTTTAGAAAAGTAAAATTTTTTGAAGTCAATTGTAACCTTTAAAAAGGAGCTCCCGTAAATGGGTTTGTTGATGAAAATTAAACTTTAAAACATGGAATTGACGATGATTAATAATGCAGTAAATATCGCAAAGTTCAAATTGGCAAAACATAAAGAACTAGGTACAAAAAGTAATTTGTCAATTGAAGAGGTAGCAAAACTAATGGATTTAGTGACTTTTGGTCCATCGTTACCACAAGTCAATCAAGCCTCCGTGTTTTTCAATTATCAACTAAACTAGGTTTCATAGTTCATCCATAAATTGGTTTGAGGGTCGGATTTATCCGGCCCTTTTTTGTTTACAAATGTGAAATAATGCGAAGTTTCAAATGTAAATATGATTTGTTACATTTGTAACATGGAAATCAACGAACGTATCCGGATGATCATTGAATCGCATCAGATTACTGCTGGCGTGTTTGCCGACAAGATTGGTGTGCAGCGTTCTAATGTAAGTCACGTGCTGAGCGGGAGAAATAAACCGAGCTTTGAGTTTCTGGAAAAGGTGTTGCTGGCCTTTCCTCGTGTTTCTGCGCATTGGTTACTAACCGGAAATCAACGGGAAGCTGTTGCAAACGAGCCTGTACAATTAGAGCAGAAGGAAAACAAATCAAAGTTTACAAATGTAAAAAGTGAAGATTTGAAGGTCTTGCCAACTGATTCCGAAAAAAAGGTTGTGAAAATTGTCGTGTTCTACGACGACTTCAGTTTTGATGCTTACGCTCCTAATCAGCAATAATTCCTGAGGCAACTAATTCTTCGCCCACATAGAATGCAGCAAATTGTCCGGGAGTGATCCCTTTTTGCTTTATCTCAAATAACACGTATGCCGCGTCATCTAAAATGGTTAATGTCGCTTTTTGCAATGGTTGACGGTAACGAATACGGACGTCGAAAGTGTGTTGCTCACCCGTTTTTAGAGTAAACTGAGGGTTTACCCAGTGTAATTCATTCAAAGCGATCTTCAAGGCCCATTTGTTCAAGCCAGGATGCGCATCGGTTTGACCGCTGTAAACAGTATTTGTTTCCACGTCAATCCCAATTACAAAAGAAGGCTGTGGTCTGCCGCCAATATGCAAGCCTTTGCGCTGTCCGATAGTGTAAAAATGTGCGCCTGCATGTTCGCCAACCTTAATTCCTTCCGTTGGCTCGTAGTGATACGCCTGAGAAAGTTCACGTACGTGATCAAGGTCTACCGGTATTTTATTGTAAGATTCAAAATCTGGTCTATCTTCTTTAATTTCAATAATATTACCCTTCTTTGCTTCAAGTTTTTGTTGAAGAAATTCCGGAAGTGAGATCTTACCTACAAAACACAATCCTTGCGAATCTTTCTTATCTGCTGTGACGAGTCCGATCTCGCCGGCAATGCGTCTAACTTCCGACTTTTGCAAATGCCCGATTGGGAACAAAGCCTTAGAAAGTTGTTCTTGGGACAATTGACACAAAAAATAACTTTGATCCTTGTTCGGGTCCAAACCGCTCAATAAATGGTGTACTCCGTGTTCGTCTGTTGTTTTACGACAATAGTGACCAGTCGCCACATAATCCGCACCGAGTTCCATGGCGGCTTTTAGGAAAACATCAAACTTGATCTCGCGGTTGCATAACACATCCGGATTGGGAGTTCTACCAGACTCATATTCGCTGAACATATAATCAACGATGCGCTCTTTGTATTCTTTGCTTAGATCGAGAACCTGAAATGGAATGCCAAGGTTTTCAGCAACAAGTAGGGCGTCGTTCGAGTCATCGATCCAGGGGCATTCGTTAGATAAGGTCACTGTTTCATCATGCCAGTTTCGCATGAACAAACCAATCACTTCGTATCCTTCTTGTTGCAACAAATATGCGCAAACACTTGAATCAACTCCTCCTGAAAGTCCAACTACAACGCGTTTCATGCCGCAAATTTACACACAATATTTGTGCTGATTGTCACGTTTTTGTCAGGTGAGAAACGAATTTTTGAAAGACTCCAAGAATTGAAATTTGTGTTAAATCTTTGATGTTCTATCTCATTTGATCTATTTTCGGAACAATGAAACGATTGCTGTTGGTATTTTGTGTGGTCTCTTCCTTAGCGCAAGCGCAGGATTGTGAGCGCGTTTGGTTGAAAGGAAAGGTGACCGATACCTTGCGTCCAGCGAAGTTTCTCAATTTGATGGTGGTGAATAAAACTACCGGTAAAGGTGTTTTCGGTCAGGCGGATGGTTCTTTTGGGGTTTATGTAAGTCCGAAGGATTCGATCATTCTTTCTGTGAAAGGTTACGAAAAGATCGGATTTCGAATTCAGCCTGATTCACTTTGCCAATATGCCGCATTTTTCGATTTGAGTGAGAAGTCGATCGAAATCCAAGAAGTGGTTGTAAAGCCATTGAAAACCATTCAGGAGATCAAAGAAGAGCGGGCAACTCTTGCGATGCGTGATACGCGAACCATTACCGGGGTGGAGGCTTTTCAAAGTCCGATCACAGCGCTTTACGAGCGTTTTTCCGATAAGGCACAATCCAAGCAACGTGTCGAAGAATTGAAGTATCAGGATCGTCAGGTGGAGATCTTACAGGATCTCTTGAAATTGTACGTTTCCTATGATGTGATTTCTCTTTCAAAAGAGGAATTCGAAGATTTCATTCGCTTTATGGCGATCGATGAGCACTTCTTAAAAACAGCTACGGATGTTGAATTAGTTGCCTTTATCAAGGCAAAATTCGAACATTACACCTTGCTGAAGCAAGATCTAAAGTGATTTATTGTTCTCTAATTCCAGCAATTGTCTGTCGTGCATAGACTTGTAATGTCCGCCAAGAGTCAATAATTCATCGTGTGATCCGGATTCGATCACTTGACCATTTTCCAATACCAAAATACGATCTGCGTTTCGCAAGCTACTGATGCGGTGACTAACGATCATGGTTGTCGTCTCATGTTCTTGGGTGTATCGCTTCAAATTGCGTAAGATGATCTCTTCGGTTTCAGTATCAACTGCCGACAAACAATCGTCCAAAATGAGGAACTTTGGCTTTCTGATCAGAGCACGCGCAATGCTCACGCGTTGTTTTTGTCCGCCACTCAAGTTTACACCACGTTCGCCAAGTATGGTTTCAAATTGCTCCGGGAAATCCACAATGTTGTGGTAAACGTGTGCGTCTTTGGTTACCTGGATCAATTCTTCCTCACTGACATCACAGGATTTTGTTCCAAATAAGATGTTGTTGCGGATCGAATCAGAAAACAAGAACACGTCTTGAGGTACCACCGCAATGTGAGATCTGAATTCCTCCAAATTCACATCAGAAAGCGCCTGGTCGTTGTATAAGATTTGTCCGGAAGTTGGATCCATTTGACGAACGGCCAGTTGTACCAATGTCGATTTGCCTGATCCGGTTTTTCCTACAATACCAATGGTTTCGCCTTTTTTCAATTCGAAACTGATGTGTTGTAATACTTCCGGGAGTTCGTCTTTGTAGCGGAAAGAAACATCACGGAGACTCAATTTTTCAAAGGTTGGAAGAGTGTTTTTGGTTTTATTGCAAATGTTCGGTTTTACCAATAAGAACTCGTTAATACGTTGTTGAGAGGCACCCGCACGCTGGATGATGCTGGTGACCCAACCTACACTCGCAAATGGCCACGTCAGGTTGTAAATACAGAGAATGAACGTGATAATATTTCCTGGTGTAATCGTTTCATCAATCGTCAACAAGCC
>JBMLQF010000023.1:0-30372 GCA_049241705.1 Fluviicola sp.
CTACCTTTCCAGGGTAGCGCCTTCAACCACTCGGCCACCTCTCTGTATATTATATCGCGCAATATTTTTTGCGCCTTCAACCTCCCGATAGCTATCGGGATGGCCACCTATCTGTAAATTTATACTGCCCACATTTCGCGCTTTCAATCTTCCAATTACTATTGGAATCGTATTCCTTGAAACGCGGGAGTGCAAAAGTAGCTATTTTTTTCAATGCACCAAGTCGAAACATACGCACAAAAAAATCTTTTACTAGTTCCTTTAAGCATTGGGATTTTGTAAATTTACAGTCCATTTTCGAGTATCGAACGACATGAACAATTTTGAGATTACGCAACCAACAACCATCCTCTTCGGAAAAGACCTTTTGGAGCGTATCCCCGAGCAAATTTCCAAACACAGCTCATCTAAAAAGATTTTGATCACTTATGGTGGCGGATCCATTTTAAAAAGCGGATTTTTACAAAAATTGAAAGGAGCCCTTTCTGATTTTGAAGTCCATGAATTTGGTGGGATCGATGCAAACCCAGAATTCACAACGCTCATGAAAGCGGTGGAATATATTCGTCAAAACGAAATTCCATTTATTCTAGCTGTTGGAGGTGGTTCTGTGATCGACGGTACCAAGTTCATCTCTGGAGCAGTTGGTTATGCTGGTGATCCATGGGAGGTATTACTGCGTGAACCAGGCAAAGTGTTTACAAACGCCGTTCCCTTCGGGTGTATCTTAACAATCCCTGCCACCGGTTCTGAAAGTAACTCTGGAGCCGTGATTAGCCGCTCGGAACTGAAAGAAAAACGTACGATGGGCGGACCACTGTTCTTCCCTAAATTCGCGTTATTAGATCCAACTTTTGTGTCTACACTTCCAAAACGCCAACTGGCAAACGGGATCATCGATGCGTTCACGCATACAACTGAACAATATATCACCTTTGTTGGCGAGAATAAATTGCAAGAACGCTACGCAGAAGGAATTCTGAGCACCCTGATCGAGATTGGTCCGAAAGTGTTGGAAAATCCTGCTGATTACGACCTTGCAGCCGACCTCATGTATTGTGCGAACCAAGCTTTGAACGGAACCTTGCGATGTGGTGTCACTACCGACTGGGCAACGCACATGATTGGGCACGAACTTACTGCGCTGCACGGAATCGACCATGCACAAACCTTGGCGATCATCGGTCCGCGCTTATGGGAGATCAAATTGAACAACAAAGAAGCAAAACTGGCGCAATATGGTCGTCGCGTGTGGAATCTTTCCGGAGATGATCGTACTGTGGCATTGCAGGCCATTGAGAAAACAGAAGCCTTTTTCCACAGCTTAGGTGTTGCAACTCACGTTCGGGAATACAGCAATGATTGTGAACAAACTCCAGCGATCATCCGCAAACGATTCGAAGAACGCGGTTGGTTAGCCATGGGAGAACGACAAGATCTTACTCCGGAAGAGGTGGAAACCATTGTAAAAAACGCACTATAAAATGGGACTTTCATCACGCTTCACCGTTCGTAAGGAAGCTTCTCCAGCATTATTGGACCTACTCGAAAAAACAGTATTGGGAACCAACGGTGCGTGTTACCGCCATTTGGACACAAGAGGTCGCATTTTAGAGGCAGATAATCCCTTGTTCGTTTCGTTGGAACGCGACGGAAAGGTGCAAGGAAACATTACGTTCTGTAACCGAAATGCCCAGTGGTATGTGCGTTATTTCGCGTTTTCTGGTCAAAAACAAGCCTCGAAAAACGTCAATCGCGTAGCGAAAAGCAATTCGCGGTTGAAGCAAGAGATCTCCGATTTCTACGACGAAGTATTTGAAGGAAAACACGGTGACGCCCCAGACTGTTTTTATGCTTACATCGATCCGAAGAACGAACGCAGTAAGTGGATGTCGGAACAATTTGGGTTTACCACCGAAGCTCAGTTATTTACACAAAGTTTCAGTAGAAAAAGACCGCGGAAACAAGAGCAGGTAGTTCCTGTGACGGATCCAAACGACATTAATTTCGTGCTGAAAAAGATCCAAGACTCGCATGCTTATTTCAATCTGGAACATGCCCAACAGGGACCTTTTTACGGTATTTACAACGACCAAAAAGAATTGGTTGCCTTTGCCAAGATAACCCGCGTTAATTGGGTAATCGAACGACTTCCTGGATACTTGGGTAGTTTGTTCACGAAATTACTTCCTTTTACTCCCGGTATTTGCAAGATCATAAAACCGAAAAAACACCAATTCTTGGTTCCTGAATCCGTTTGGGTAAAAGACAATGACCCCCGTTTATTAAGTCAGTTATTCGAAGGAATTCTTGAAAAAGAAGCGAAAAACATGATGTTGTGGTGGATCGATCGCCGCGAGCCACTTTGGCGTGAAGCGAGAACCGGAGTAAATTGGGGCTTGGTGCACAAAATGACCTCTCATCCGTTAGTAGATGTTGTAGTGCTGCGCAAGAACCCCTTGAAACAGGATGAACTGCGTCGTAAACCCATCTTTGTTGCCGCTTGGGACATGGTATAAATCCCTGTTAAAAAAAGTTAGGCCGATCCGCGAACAAAATAAAGCGCTAATTTGTTTGTTATCACTGAGCGAAGAAGTAACTTTGCTAGTTAAACAACGCGACTAAAATGCATCCTTATAAAGCTGGTCCACTCCTAGAGCAAATCGTAATCCCACAAGATTTGCGTGACAAAATGACTACCGAGCAATTGCCTCAGGTAGCCGACGAATTACGTCAGTACATCGTAGACGTGATCTCTGAGATCGGAAATTCACACTTTGGAGCATCTTTGGGTGTTGTAGAACTTACGGTTGCTTTGCATTACGTTTTCAATACGCCGTATGATCAATTGGTGTGGGATGTGGGACACCAGGCTTACGGACATAAGATCCTGACTGGAAGACGCGAAGTATTCCACACGAACAGAACTAAAGGTGGAATCTCCGGATTTCCGAAACGCAGCGAAAGCGAATACGATACGTTTGGCGTAGGTCACTCGTCTACTTCAATCTCAGCTGCTTTAGGAATGGCAGTTGCAAGCCGATATAAAGGCGAAAAAGATCGTCAACACATTGCAGTGATCGGTGATGGTGCGATGACTGCCGGTTTGGCGTTTGAAGGAATGAACCATGCCGGTTTCGAGAAAGACGCTAATTTGTTGGTGATCCTGAACGACAACTGCATGTCGATTGACCCGAACGTAGGTGCCTTAAAAGAATATTTGACCGACATCACCACTTCACATACCTACAACAAGGTGAAAGATGAAGTGTGGAAATTGTTAGGAAAGGTTAGCAAATTCGGGCCTGATGCTCAAACGATCGTTTCTAAGATCTCTCATGCTCTAAAGGGTTCCATTCTAAAGCAAAGTAACTTGTTCGAATCCTTGAACTTCCGCTACTTCGGTCCGGTTGACGGACATGATGTTGTTGGCTTAGCAAAAGTTTTAGAAGACCTAAAAGACATTCCTGGTCCGAAGATCTTGCATTGCATTACACGCAAAGGAGCTGGATACAAATACTCAGAAGAAGGAAACCCAACGAAATGGCACGCACCAGGTGTCTTCAATAAAGAAACGGGAGAGATCGTGAAGATCGTTCCAAGTTCGCCACAACCCCCAAAGTATCAAGATGTATTTGGACATACCATCGTGGAATTGGCGGAACAAAACGATAAAGTCATGGGTGTTACTCCGGCAATGCCAACCGGTTGCTCATTGACCTACATGATGGAAGCCATGCCTGATCGCGCATTTGATGTGGGGATTGCAGAACAACATGCGGTAACTTTTTCAGCTGGATTGGCCACGCAGGGAATGATCCCATTCTGTAATATCTATTCGTCGTTCATGCAACGCGCTTATGATCAGGTTTTACACGATGTGGCTTTGCAAAACCTGCAAGTTGTATTCTGTCTGGATCGCGGTGGATTGGTTGGTGCAGATGGCGCTACTCACCACGGTGCTTACGACATTGCTTACATGCGCAGTATTCCGAACATGATCGTTGCAGCTCCATTGAATGAGCAGGAATTGAGAAAGATGATGTATTCATCTGTAGCTGAATATAATGGACGTTTTTCAATTCGCTTCGCGCGTGGATAAGTTGTTATGACCAATTGGAAAACACCGTTGAAAGCGATTCGAGTGGGAGAAGGCCGCAAGGTAAGTTCCGGCGAAGATATCGCTATTCTGACCATTGGTCACGTTGGAAATTTTGCTCAAAAAGCCATTGACTCATTGAAAGAAAGCGGTGCATCAGTTGCGCATTATGACATGCGCTTTGTGAAGCCGATCGATGAGACGCTTTTGCATGAAGTGTTCACCAAGTTCGAGAAAGTGATCACCATCGAAGATGGTTGTATCATGGGAGGATTTGGGTCTGCAGTAATTGAATTCATGGCTGACAATGGATACACGGCTCGCGTTGTGCGTTTGGGAATTCCTGATAAGTACATTCATCACGGAACACCTGAGGAATTACACGCTGATTGTGGATTCGATGCAGCAAGCATTGCTAAAAAAGTACGCGAAATGCTGGGGATTCAAGAAAGCTCTCAGAACGGAATTTCCGCTGTAGGATAAACTCCAAAAAAATCATTCTTCGCGGCGTCTCTCTGCCTGAAATTCAGGTGGAATATATACTTTTTTCGCTACATTTGCACTCCTTAAAAACGCACATGAAACGGACAAAAATTGCAGAACTTTTGAGTCAACCCCAGGTGGGTGAATCGTATTTGGTTAAAGGTTGGGTACGCGCATTTCGCAGTAACCGCTTTGTTCAATTGAATGACGGTTCAACGATCAATAATTTGCAGGGAGTCATTGATTTCGAGCAATTTGACGAAGAAGTGCTCAAAAAGATCACGACAGCTGCTGCAGTTGGATTAACCGGTAAATTGGTAGAATCTCAAGGTTCCGGTCAAGCCGTTGAATTGATGGTAGAAGGGATTGAGATCATCGGTGAAGCACATCCTGACGACGTGCAACGAACTGTAATGCAGCCGAAAAAACACAGTTTGGAATTCTTGCGTGAACAAGCACATTTGCGTTTCAGAACAAACGTTTTTGGTGCTGTTTTCCGCATTCGCCACGCCGTGAGTTTTGCTATTCATGAGTTTTTCAATAACCGTGGATTCTACTACATCCATACACCGATCATAACCGGATCAGATGCTGAAGGAGCTGGAGAAATGTTCCGTGTAACCACATTGGATCCAAAAAATCCACCGTTAAACGAAGAAGGAAACGTAGATTACAAAGAAGACTTTTTCGGAAAAGCAGTAAACTTAACAGTTTCCGGACAGTTGGAGGGAGAATTGGCAGCCTTGGCTTTGGGTGCGATCTACACGTTTGGTCCAACATTCCGTGCTGAGAATTCAAATACTTCTCGCCACTTGGCTGAGTTCTGGATGATTGAACCCGAAGTAGCTTTCAATGACTTGAACGACAATATGGACCTAGCTGAGGACATGTTGAAATACATCTGTCAGTATGTGATGACCCATTGCACAGATGATCTGAAATTCTTAAACGACCGCGAGGCGCAAGAACAACAAAGCAAACCACAGAACGAGCGCAATGAGTTGGGCTTGATCGAGCGCTTGCAATTTGTAACCAGCAACGATTTTAAACGCATTACCTATACAGAAGCGATCGACATCTTGCGCAACTCGAATCATTACAAGAAGAAGAAATTCCAATACGATGTAGATTGGGGAACAGATTTGCAATCTGAACACGAGCGTTACCTAGTTGAGAAAGAATTCAAACGTCCAGTGATCATTACAGACTATCCGGCATCGTTCAAAGCGTTCTACATGCGTCGCAATGACCACAGTGAACCAGGAAAAGAAACGGTGGCTGCCATGGACATCTTGTTCCCAGGAATTGGTGAAATGGTTGGTGGTTCTCAACGTGAAGAACGATTGGATGTGTTGAAAGAAAAATGTGCTGCATTCCACATTCCAGAAGAAGATCTGTGGTGGTATTTAGACACGCGCCGTTTCGGTTCGGTTCCGCACGCAGGGTTCGGATTGGGCTTCGAACGCATGGTGATGTTCGTTACAGGAATGTCAAATATTCGTGATGTAATACCGTTCCCTAGAACACCACAAAACGCAGAGTTTTAGGAGGAAACTGGTTCAATAGTTCAATTAGTTGAAATTGTCTGAATAAGTGTTGAACCTTTGCGATCTTTTTTCTTAAGCTAAATAGGAAATTATCTATTTAATGGAAAAGGTCAAACGATTTGAGGAATTACGAATTTGGCAGAAAAGCCGGGATTTTTCTAAAGAAATTCATTTATTGTTTAAGGATAAATCTGGGTTCGAAGAGCGGTCATTAAGTAGTCAGATCATTCGATCCAGTGGAAGCATCATGGACAACATTGCGGAAGGATTCGAACGAGGAGGGAGTAAAGAATTTTTACAGTATCTTTGGATTTCAAAGGCTCGTGCTGGAGAAAGCAGATCCCAATTGTATCGCGCGTTCGACTGTAAGATAATTCAGGAAGCTGAATTTTATAATTTGAAATCAAAGGTCGAATCATTGTCAGTTGGAATCTATTATATGATTGTTCAGATTAAAAAATCTGAGTATAGAGGACAAAAGTTCATTTAGTAATTATGAATTTGATCGTTTGAACACTTGAACATTTGAACAAACTTTAACTATATTTAAAACACCGGAATTTATTATCCATCATGGCACTTCGTCAACAACTTACCCAGAAACTCGAGCAGCGACTTTCACCGCAACAGATCCAATTGATGAAACTGTTGCAGGTTCCGACGATGGAACTTGATCAGCGTATCAAGCAAGAGATCGAGGAAAATCCAGCTTTGGAAGAAGGTGCAGAAGAATCTGATGATTACGATCAAGAAGACGATTACGAAGGCAATGATGAAAATGAATTCGATGACGACTTCGACATCAGTGATTACTTTGATGATGACACCCCTGATTACAAAACACAAGCCAACAACACGAGCAAAGACGACGAAGAACGCAGCATGCCGCTTTCGGTAGAAGCCTCCTTCCAAGATAAATTAACAGAGCAGTTACACCTACTGGATCTGGATGATACCCAATTTCTGATCGCAGATACGATCATCGGAAACTTGGACGAATCCGGATACCTGAATCGCGAGATAGAAGCGATCGTTGATGATCTGGCTTTTTCTGCAAACGTGATTGTCACTGAAGAGGAGGTGGAAACGGTTCTAAAGGTAGTTCAAGAGTTGGATCCTGCCGGTATTGGTGCACGTGATCTTCGCGAATGTTTGTTGCTACAAATAAAACGCAAGCAAGAAGGAAACATCACGCTGTACACAGCCAAAAAGATCTTGGAAGATCATTTTGAAGAGTTCACCAAAAAGCACTACGATAAAATCCAGAAAAAACTGGAAATCGAAGATCAAGACTTGAAAGAGGCTATTGATGCGATCATTCGCTTGAATCCCAAACCGGGTGGCTCCATGAAGGAAGCTGCTAAAAACATGCAACAAGTTGTTCCGGATTTCATGATCACCGAATTTGAAGGTCGACTGGACTTAAGCATCAACGGACGCAACACACCGGATCTGAAAGTTTCGCGCGAATACGAACAACTTTTGCGCAGTTATGCTGAAGGTGCTAAAACTTCCAAATCGGATAAAGAAGCTTTGGTTTTCGTGAAAGCAAAATTAGACGGTGCAAAATGGTTCATTGATGCAATCAAACAGCGTCAGCAAACGCTTTACACGACGATGGAGGCCATCATGTTGTATCAGAAAGAATACTTCCTGACAGGAGACGAAACGAAACTGCGCCCGATGATTCTGAAAGATATTGCGGAGATCGTTGGTTTAGACATTTCCACTGTTTCGCGTGTTGCCAACAGTAAATTCGTACAAACAGGTTACGGGGTATTCCCATTGAAGTATTTCTTCTCCGAATCACTTTCTACAGATAGCGGAGAGGAAGTGTCAACACGCGAAGTGAAAAAAATCCTGTCCGACGCGATCGAAGCAGAAAATAAGCGCAAGCCTTTGACTGATGAGCATTTGGCCAAATTATTGAATGACAAAGGGTATAACATCGCCCGAAGAACGATTGCCAAATACCGGGAACAGTTGAACATTCCTGTTGCTCGATTACGTAAGGAACTTTGATGCGCACCTTTGCTCATATTATTTCGTGGCTATTCCTGCCCTTACTGGCTCCAGTTTACGCATTGCTCATCGCAATGTACACTCCGGCGTTTGAATCACATTTCTTACAGCCTAATTCACTGTATTTTTTGAACGGGGATCAGAAATACGCCGTTCTATACTTGTTCGTTGCATTTAGTTTCTTGGCCCCTGCCATCACCATTTTGTTCTTACAAATTCGAGGGCAGATCAGCAGTGTTATGATGCATGCCCGAAGTGAGCGTGTTTTGCCGGCCGTTTTGGTAAATCTGTTCGGTATTACCTTGATCGTGATGATCCATCAGTTGCTCCCGGAAACGCTGCGTGGTTATGCATTTATTAGTGGATTGGCTTATGGAAGTTTGATTACGGTATTCTTGTGTACCCTCTTGACCGTTCAGTGGAAGGTTTCTTTACACGCTGCTGGTATGGGTATTTTTTCAGGTTTCGTTGTCGCTTATTTCAGTCACATGAGCCTTTTTCCGGTTTGGATAGCACCCTTGGTGTTCTTATTGAGCGGATTGGTAATGAGTATGCGAATCGTGTTGAATGCGCACGACTTGACTCAAAGTTTTACGGGATATTTCATTGGTTTTGTGACCACCACTTCAGCAATAAGTTTGTTCTTTTAACATGAAAGTAGAGACATTTACATTTAATGCATTTCAAGAAAACACATCAGTCGTCTATCAGGGAACTGATGCCGTAATAGTGGATCCAGGATGCTATGACAGAAGTGAGCAACTCGCTTTGAAACAATTCGTGACGGAGTATGGACTTACAGTACATGCTATTCTAAACACCCATTGTCATTTGGATCATATTTTCGGAAATGCCTTTTGTGTGGAAACTTTCCAAGTGGATCTGATCACGCATAAGGACGAAATGTTCACCTTGGGATTGGCTGAACGCAGTGCACAGATGTACGGATTCCCAGGTTTTGAACCTTCACCGGATCCAAATCGCTTTGTAGTGGATCATGAACGCATTCAATTCGGAGCGTTGGAATTCCAAGTCATCTTTGCTCCTGGACACTCCATCGGACACATTGCATTTTACAATGAAGCACACAAGGTCTTGATAGGAGGAGATATTTTATTCAAAGGTAGTTTTGGGAGAACAGATCTTCCCGGAGGCAGCATGGAGATCTTGAAGAAAAGCATTCATGAGCGCATGTTTACCTTACCGGAAGATACCGTTGTTTATCCAGGTCATGGGCCCGCTACCACCATCGGAGAAGAGAAGCGCACGAATTACATTTGGCAATTTTAAGCAAGAAAAAAGCCCGTATCTCAGATACAGGCTTAACTATTTCATTTCAGTTTATTTTCTTCTGAAGAAGATGCGAATTGGAACACCTTCAAAGTTGTAGATCTCACGCATTCTGTTCTCCAAGAAGCGTTTATAGCTATCCGGAACATACTGCGGTAAATTACAGAAGAATGCAAATGCCGGAGCATGAGTTGGCAATTGCTGAACGTATTTGATCTTCACGTATTTCCCTTTCAAGGATGGCGGTGGATTCTGATCAATGATCGGCAACATAGTGTCGTTCAAATCAGAAGTACTGATCTTACGCGTACGGTTTTCAACCACTTCCATTGTTTTTTCCAAGGCCTTGTGAATACGTTGTTTTGTTAAGGCTGAAGTAAAGATGATCGGAACGTCGTTGAAAGGAGCCAATTCATCGCGCAATTTGCGTTCGTATTCTACAGCGGTCATAGTATCCTTTTCAACCAAATCCCATTTATTCACAAGTACTACCACTCCTTTGTGGTTCTTCTCGATCATGTAATAGATCGTTAGGTCTTGTTTTTGAATACCTTCTGTCGCATCGATCATGAAGATACACACATCGGAACTTTCCACGGTGCGCACGGAACGCAGTACGGAATAGTACTCGATATCCTCAGTTACCTTCGCTTTTTTGCGAATTCCTGCTGTATCGATCAACATGAAGTCGAAACCGTAAGCATTGTAGCGCGTATTGATCGCATCTCTCGTTGTTCCGGAAATGTTCGTTACGATGTTTCGCTCTTCACCGGTCAAGGCATTGATGAATGAAGATTTGCCCACATTCGGTTTACCGACCACGGCTATACGAGGCAATCCTTCCTCCTCTTCTCCACGTAGGTCTTCTTTATCGAAAGACTTCACCGCCTCATCCAGAATCTCTCCTGTTCCATGCCCGTTAGCAGCACTTAGGTCATACACATCACCAAGTCCGAAAGACCAGAACTCTGCAGACATACCGACGCGATCCGTATTATCCACCTTGTTGGCAATAACCATGATCTTTTTCTTCGTCTTGCGCAATAGACTGGCTACAGTTTCATCCAGATCAACAATCCCTGTTGTAGCATCTACCACGAATAAAATGACAGTTGCTTCGTCAATAGCAATTTCCACTTGTTTGCGGATCTCGCCTTCAAAAATATCATCTGAACCATGAACGTATCCACCTGTATCGATGACCGAAAATGGATATCCATTCCATTCTCCACGTCCATAAATACGATCTCTGGTTACACCGCTGACTTCTTTTACGATGGCTTTACCTGACTCTGTCAGTCGGTTGAATAATGTCGACTTTCCTACGTTTGGTCGACCAACAATGGCAATAATGTTTCCCATTTCTTTACATTTTGACGTACTTCACAGCACTACTTTAAAAATTCAGAATTGAAAATGAAGAATTGAAAAGTAGAAAACTTATCACTTTTAACCTATCCATTTTCAATTCGCCTAATATCCGTATCGTTTCAGTTTTTGTTCGTTCGCACGCCAGTCTTTATCAACTTTCACGTACGTTTCCAAAAACACTTTTTGTCCGATAAATTGCTCTATTTCCAGGCGTGCTTCGCGACCAATGCGCTTCAACATTTCGCCTTTTTTACCAATAATAATTCCGCGTTGCGAGTCGCGTTCTACGACTATCAGTGCACGAATGTGTGTGATGTTATCTCCTTCTTGATAGGTTTCGATCTCCACCTGACATGCGTATGGAACTTCCTTTTCACAGTGCAAAAAGATCTTTTCGCGGATGATCTCAGATACGAAGAAACGCACCGGTCTATCAGACAATTCTTCCTTATCAAAGTAAGGGGGACTTTCCGGAAGCAATTCCAAAATGCGGTCCCAGATCTTTTCCGTATTGAACCCATGCAAGGCAGAAACCGGAATGATCTCAGCGGTTGGCAATTTTTCTTGCCAGTACGCCATACGAGCCACCACTTTTTCCTGATCACCCAAATCTATCTTATTGACGATCACCAAAACAGGAATGCGCAAACGCTGAATACGCTCCAGAGTTTCCTTGTGATTCATATCCGTCTCCTTCATATCTGTAATGAAGAGAAGAATATCAGCATCTTTTAGAGAAGTTTCCACATATCCCATCATGGCCTCGTGGAGCTTATAAGACGCATTCACAACACCAGGAGTATCCGAGAAAACGATCTGATAATCTTCACCATTCACCAAGCCATGAATACGATGACGCGTAGTTTGGGCCTTTGAAGTAACGATGGACAGCTTTTCACCTACCATGCGATTCATCAAGGTAGATTTACCCACATTGGGACTTCCAACGATATTTACAAAACCAGCTTTGTGCGCCATGAACGAAAATTAGGGTGCAAAGATGCGAATTTTTCAGGGTTTGAGCAAGTTGCGGTGGCGTAGAGACTTGCAAGCGTGCTCAAATTCTACAAGGATCTATACCATTGCACCATTGGAATAGGAATTTGCCACATCTCCCCGTTTGCAACAACCCCTGTAAATCCAAATTGAAAAGCTTTGCCTTCTCCCTGATGCCAACGCAATCCTGGAATAATCAGTGCAAAGCCCGGTCGCGATTCAGTTCCTGTCATGAGCACAGGATCATAGTTTCCTGTAGAAGGGTTGTACTGATAACTCGTGTAGGTATACACCCGATCCTTCCCGCGAGTCATGATGAACGAATCGAACACAAAACTCAATTTGGGGCCTACACGAACCATTCCTGCTACACTAAATAAGGCCCTTCCTTGCGCTTCGCCATCAGCCCAAACTGCTCCGTAGCCGGATGAAAAGGCAATGTTTGATTTTCTTGATCCAGAGGATACAGTTCCGAACGGTAAGGCCATCCCAATATTTCCTTCCGAACCAAATAAAGCCGCCCAAGAAGATGTTCCCAACATGGTTCCAACTCCTCCTTGCACTTTTTCACCGAGTTTAAAGCTGTATTTGGCCGTTCCAATGATCGGAATTGCCATCCAGGAAGTCATTACACCAACTCCAAAGTTCTCTCCTACACCAAATTGAAAATCAGGTCCAAATAAATTCCATTGCACATAATGTTCTCCTTTTTTAATGGGTAATCCGTTCGTTGTCAGAAAATAACGAGTCGCAAAGCGATCTTCCCCCATGAACTCTCCACTTTCCGCAATGTCTTCACGACGAACCGGCACGATCTCTTTTACCACGTACTGTGGAATGTAGAAAGACCTTCCTGATTGTAGTTGAACCAAGATTTCGCGTTCATCCTGTTTTATGATCCGTCCAATGAATTCCTTTCCATCATCTTTAATGATGCGGTAAAGGGTGGTGTCAGTGGGTTGTTTGACTACGAGCGTATCACCTTGAGCGACAACATTCATAGTAAAAAACACCATTAGAAATAAAATAAACGACTTCATACTTAGTTCAATTCCATTGTAAATATAAGCTGTAATATCTGAATCACTTTTTCCATATGACAAGAAACGAATAAATGAGGAGACGAATCATGATAGGAATCAGCTTTTTAGTTTCTTAGTTAATATAAATCCATAAATTGGCAAAACAATCTCAATTCCTGCCACGATTGGTTGACTTGGATCTTCAAATCCGTAGAGGATTATACCGATTAAACGAAAAATTCCGGCCGCAAGAAAGCAAATTGAAAAGCACATTAGCCCCATATAATATCGTTCTTTACGCATAGATGTCCATAGGAAGAAAACTCCCATTCCCAATTCAAGTCCACCGTAAAATGCGGTTATTTCTACCAATGTATTTGGACTATGGTGCGTAAATCCAATCATTTCTCCCAGCAGCAATGGGTTATAAATGAATGACACAGCATATATCATTAATCCAATGCCAACAATTCTGAGTAAAATCTTTGAGGCTTTCATTTTTCTAAATCAGTTTTATCCAGCAATTTACTCAAAACCCATCAATTTCAAATTAGCTTCCCAAAAACATAGGTCTGACGGCTCATAGCTCATTCTAACCAAGTAACGTCCTCCCTGTTCTTAGACATGTTAGAAATAGAGAATGATTGCGGGTGACGTCACGAGATTAGGTCACGGGTTGGTGCCTTAATTTAACTAAACACCCTCAATCCTTACAATTGTTCCATTTTTGGATGAGGTAAGAATAAACTGTGCTCCCATTTCTTCAGCTCGTTGCTTTATGTTTAAAATACCGTATCCGGGATTGTAATTTGATGTGTCAAATCCACACCCATTATCAACTATTTCTAACGCATCTTCGGTAAAAAGAATCTTTAGTTCACTTGGATTGGCATATTTGATCGAATTATTGATCGTTTCTTGCGCAATACGATATAAGTGTAGGGCTTTGGAGGATTCTATTGTTTGGTCATTGTAATATTCCGTAGCCGCTACAATCTTTATGGTATTGTTTACATCACACCTCTCTGCAAATTGAACCATTTTTTCAAGCAGGTCATTTTTTCCAATGGAATCCTGGCGAATCGACCATATCGTTTCTCTTAATAATACTGAGGCTCCTCTGCTAAGAGTCGCTAATTCGTTCAATTCCTTTTGTTCTTCAGATCGTGCTGTGGTTGCCGCTTTCAGATCGAGTTTTGAGGTGATGAATGTAAGCTCTGCGCCAATATTATCATGCAGATCTCTTGATATTCGCATTCGTTCGAATTCAAGATCCTGAAGTCGTTTTAGTTCAAGTCTTCGTTTTTCAGAGGTCCTTCGTAATAGGATCAGTAAAATACCAAGTAAAGCACTGACAAAAGAAAGCCCCAGAATCCAACTCCAGCTTTTGAATGAACTGGACCGTAATCGTTCTTTCAATAATTCCTTTTCTTTCTTCTCCGTTTTATATTTAACTGAAATTTCATTCAAGGCACGATTGTTCTTTTCACTGTAGATCGAATCCTGAAATTCTATGTATTGATCAAAATACCCATCAGCCTTTTCATAATTTCCTCTCAGATGTTCAAGTCGTGTTAATCCCTTATAAGAATTACGAAGTTCAGGGTACGAGCGGATTTCCTTTGCGAGCTCCAAAGATTGGATAAGGTAAGATTCACTTTTCTCGAAGTCTTTAAGATCCATATAACATTGACCAATATTACTGAGAATTGGAGCCATTGCTGATTTACTTTTGAGCTGCTCAGCAATCGATCTTGCTTTCAAATAATAGTTAAGGCCATTTTTAATGTCTCCCTTATTCCTGAAATTTACCCCTATGTTTTGATAAACAATACATAAGAAATGTAATTGACTTTTTTTATCAATGTACTCGATGCATTTGAAATACATTTCATTCGCTTTCTCATATTTATGCTGCTTCATGAACAGTACTCCAAGGTTCCCATAAACGGAGCTGAGAATATTGTGATCGTTCAGTTCAGTCGCTGTTTTAAGCGCTTGTGTGTAATAAATCTCTGCTTCCGAAAAATTTCTTGTCTTCTCGTAAATAACACCAATATTTATTTCTAGTTGTGCTACCTGAGGCAGGGCACCAACCTTCTCAAAGACTCGCAAAGCTTTAATATTCTCTTGCAATGCCAATTCAAAAGATCCTAACTCAAAATGTGCTAGGGCGCGCTTATTATAAACTTTTGCAATAAGGATCTCGTCACCAGATTTAATGGCAAGAGGCATCGCCTTTTTCATTAGCAAAAGTACACTGTCATAAGCGCCTTTATTGTAGTAGGAAATACTCCAGTCACTGAGCACTTGAGCCTGAAGCGCAGGGTCTTTTAACTTAGATACCTCGCTGTAAGAAAGGCGACCGTAGTGAATCCCTTTTTCTACATCTACAGATGAATAATAGAATGATAGATCAGCAAGACACTGTACTTTTTCTTTTCCTTTCAGCTTAGGCAGCTTTTTCTCTAGTTCTTCGATCTGCGAAAAAGAAAGTAATCCTGTAAGTAGAATACTGAAATTTAGTAGTATGCGTTGCGTCATATTATAAAATTCCTCCTTTTTGTGCTTTATCGATTGCGCCTGTTCGGTTATTTACTCCGAGTTTTCGGTAGATATTTTCAACATGCTTTCGTACCGTTCCATAACTAATGAACAGATTATCTGCAATTTGCTCATAGCTCAGTCCTTTGGATAAATGTTCAAGCACCTCAGTTTCACGCTCAGTTAGCTGAAAATCGACACTTATTGTGCTATTTTGAGAAGGGGTAGATCTTCGAATCAGTTGCAAGGCTTTTTTTGCAATCATTGCACTCATGGGCATTCCGCCTTCGAGTACCTCAAAGATGGCCCGGTGAATTTTTTGAGGCGGCTCATCCTTCAACAGGTAGCCAGATGCTCCGGCCAGCATGGCGTCAAATAGATTCTGTTCATCATCGAACACAGAGGACATTACAATCTTGATTTGTGGCCAACGCTGGTTAATAATACGGGTGGCCTCAATCCCATTCATTTCTGGCATGTTTATATCCATAATAATCACATCAACCGTGTGATTATCGTCAAGGCGTCTGATTATTTCTGCGCCATTCACGGCGATATACTTCACATTAAAATCTGAAGATAACAAAACTTTACTTTTAAGTGTTTCCGCCAAGCGAGAAATGTCCTCAACAATCGCTATTTGAATCATAATTAAGAATTTCCTACAAAAGTAAATGGGACATACACTTCTAAAAATACGAAAGACTGCGTATTTCCAAACGCCAGTGTGATAAATAATTTTGCTATGACAAAAATAACCCGTGGCGAAACCTGAAAAGCCGATTTGAAAAGAGTAGGGATTATTACAAACTAACTATGAAAAAAATAATTACTTCAATTTTTACCGCGCTAATGTGCTGTTCTGCCAGTGCGCAATGGACCCAAGTCAACAATGGTCTCGGGGATCTTACCTACAGTGTAAGGTCGATCGTTGGGCACAATGGAAAAATGTACACAGGAAACATTTCAGAATACAAGGTGTACACTTCAGCCGATTACGGAAACAACTGGACGGATATTACGTCTCCTGAAATAAGCAGTGTTCCAACGGCAAGTTATTCTCGCAATGGCCGGCTGTTTTTTGGTTTGAACGTTTCCTGGGACGACATTTTTTATACAGATGATGATGCAGCAACGTGGCATGCTGCTGTTGGTGGTCCGATGACGACAGAGGTAAGAGGATTTCATTCAAATGCCAATTCTATTTTCTGTTATACTTCAAGTAAGGGGATATATCGGTCAGATGACAATGGTACCAACTGGATGCAGATCAACAATGGATTATCCAATTTGAATGTCTTTAAAATGTTGGAAATAAACAATAGGATATTTGCATGCACAATTGGCGCAGGACTCTTTGTTTCAGTCGATAATGGTTCTACGTGGGTTCAATCAAACAATGGAATAAATTCAGCGCATTTTGCAGGAAATCAATTATTTCAAATTGGCAACACACTTCATTATCAAGATCAATCAGCTAGCCGATATTTCAGTAACGATGACGGAGCCACATGGAGTGCTTTTGTAGCACCTGCATTTTGGGGAGCCAGAACTGGTATTTTTTATAAAAATCAAACATCTGGAAACATCTACATGAAAAATGTTTTTGGTATTTGGCCGCAGACCGACAGTATTTTTGTTTCAAGTGACAACGGTGCAAGTTGGACCAATATCACAGATAATCTGCCTCAGGTCTATAATGAATCTGAAATCACTGAATACAATGGGTATGCCTTCTATGCGTTTGATGCCAATGCGCCTGGACAAGGAGTATTCCGATACGGATCATATAATTCATTGATCGAGAACAATTTGGATGTTACTATATATCCTAATCCTGTTTCAGAAAAATTAATTATCGAAAGCGGAGAAGAATTAGAGGAATATAAAGTGCTCAATCAACTGGGCCAGACAGTTATGGAAGGTCAATTTTCCATGGTTGATCAAAACGAAATTAACATGGAAGTACTCACCAACGGGTACTACATTATTCAATTAATGAATAAATCCAAATCAGTAACCACAAAAACAATCTTTAAAAACTAAATGCATGAAAAAATACATCAAAAAAACATTCGCACTTTCGGTTTTAGCATTCGGTTCTTTATGTGCAAATGCACAGGACGGAGCGCTTGATCTTGACTTCGCTCCAAACGGAATGCCTTATGTAAATGCGATTGAAAAATTAGCTGATGGAAGAGTAATGATTGCCTATGTTCAGAGCACTACAGGTGGTATAAAGATTTTCAACAGCGATGGTACCGATGCAATTTCTACTTTTTCTCCTGTGCCATTTCAAACCGGGTTTTCAGGAAATTGGATTAGTGACATTATTCAACAACAGGATGGGAAGGTTTTACTAGTCAACTCAAATAACGCACCTAAAATTCATCGATTCAATTTGGATGGCACTATCGATCAAACCTTCCAGACAAATATAGGAACAGGCGCAAACCTGAAAATTATTAAAGCATTGCTCGATGATGATGGCAAAATTGTACTTATCGGAGATTTTACGAGTTTCAATGGGATCACCAAAAGTGGTATTGTTCGATTGAATTCGGATGGTACAATTGACGATACATTTATAACTACCACACAGAACTGTGATCTCCGAGACATTTGTCATAATGAATATGGAGGGTATTTTCTTGCGGGAATGATCAACGGTGTAAATGGGCAATATACCTATTCCAATACCGTTAAATTAAAGAATGATGGAAGCATAGACTCCACATTTAGTGCATATGAGAGTGACCTCGAAAGAATAGCACTCTTGCCGGACAATCGATTAATTGGTGTTTCAACAAGTAAGGTCATTCGTTTTAATCAAGATGGTATGGATTCTACGATTGCCTATATTGGTATTGGACCCAGTCAGGCTGTTCCGAGTGACATTCACGTTCAGGCGGATGGAAAAATTATTTTAACAGGTAAGATTACAACTTATAGTTATGCAGGGATTCAGCCAACGGTTAACAATGTGTTCAGAATTTATTTGGATGGTACTTTTGATCCTAGTTTCAATCCAGGATCTGGCCCATCTCAGGGCATACTAACCTCCAAACACACGAATGATGGGGCATTGTTGGTTGCAGGTGAATTCTGGCAATTTGATGGACAGAGCAGAAATTATGTCGCTCGTTTACACAATGCTGTTCTTCCCTTTGGAATAGATAATAATACAGCGATTGTAGACGAAATTTCACATCATGATCACCTAGTTGAAATTTATCCTAATCCAGCAAATCACTCGATTCATATCGAAAGTAGTGAGACTGTTGAGATTATCGAGATTGTCAATGAACTTGGGCAGTTGGTATTCAAAGGGAAATGTGATTTTTCAGGCTTCATCGATGTAAGTGACTTTAGTTCAGGTGTCTATTTGGTGAATTTAAAATTCGAATCAGGATCAAATACTATGCGAAGATTTATTAAGAAGTAAACAAAATAATTTCGGAAGAAATTCAGTTACTGAACTGAATTTCTTCTGTGTGTATTACCTAGTTTATGAAAATACAAATTCTGCTTTCTACAGCAATGTGCCTCTGGATTGGCGTTCTATTGGGGCAAACAGATTCCACAAACATTAAAAAAGAGTGGAGACAAATAAGGAGAAAGACGCAATTCGATCTGGATTGCAATCACGCCGGTGCAGGCTTATCTTTTTCACAGCCTCGTCTTGCCTATGGGATGACAACGGAGAAACCATGGCTGGGAGTTGATATACTCGCAGACGTGATACACCTTAAGTTTGGTACGGGTGAGTGCGTGATACCAGCAAAAGAATATGTTCCGACGCGCAACATGTTTGTTTCTCAGTCAAGCGCTGGATTTTTATACCCTATAAATTTTTTGAATTTCGGGAATCAGTACGCTTATGCTTCGGTGTTCAGAGGACACCCTGTTATGGGTGTGGATCTTGGTATGTATTCATTTCGAAACACATATACTTATGATTCAAAGCCTTCTGAACGCATATATTATTTAGGAGTAAATCCAGGCTACCGTTTAAGGTTACCTTATGTTTCTGTCGATTTCAATTTAAACATGTACATGGGCTTTAAAGTAGGTTCCAAGACCGATAACCTTCGATCTTTTGGTTTTTCTCCCACTGTAACACTTCGATTGGACGCCTTAAAATGGAAATATGATCCAGATTTGGTTAAAGTGAATGGGACTTTTTCGAGCATTCAAAATTTAAAACAAGGACCCACAAGGATCGTTGACAGTAATTTTGATCATGAGACTGGCGTATTGACAACTGAATATGAAACAGAGTACACCTACGATGTTAAGGTTCAATCTATGTCATTTGGAGTTCAGGATATAGGTGAACACATTGGAATTGGTCCTAAATTCAGTTTCATGAATACTAGAAGAACACCTTTTATTCCTCAAAGTTATTTACTTGGCATTGTTGCTGAAGGCAGAGGATCAATGGCAGATCTGGGTTTTACATTAGAAGGTGGAAAAATAGGTCATGGGGGTAAGCTCGAGGTGAAATCTGAAAATGAAGGCACATTTAGAAAAAAATTGCAAAAATCTTTTGACGATGGTTTGGGTCATGTCAATACAGTTAATCTTTACATGCATTTTGGTTTGGATGTATCCCCTTTGATTCTGGGACTCATGGGGGTAAATGTGGATAAAGGAGATGCAACCTCATTTTTTTCAATGACAGCAGGATTTATAACCGGGGCGCATGTAACGTCGAATCAGTCTTTTGTAGACCCATCGGATCGAGCATATTATGACATGTTGCTTGCTAACAACCAGAAAGGAGTCAAAGAAAAATTCATAGATCCATCGCAGGTTGGACCGGGATTTCTCGGTGGATATTATTTTTCATTTCAAGTGGGTGCAATGGCAGTGAAGATTACGAATTATCGATACTATGGTGCCCCTTTTGCTAGTAATACTATGATAGCCATGGCATATCGCATCCCTTTAGACTCGAGATGGCGTTATGTTGGATTGAAGGATTTGTTTAATTAAAATATTGTATCGCGAGTTCTTGTTAGGTAGATTGTGTGTAAGTATTAACATAAAATCTATGGTCGTATAGATTCAGTTTTACATGCTTCCGTTGCACAGGAATTAGTTGAATACAACATGATTAAAAATTCCCAGGGTTTTTTGTGCTTGTTGGTGCTTTATCAAATAGATCTGAGAGGAATCTCTTTCCCTTTTTTTATGTTATCCTGATCAACGGCCAACAAGGAAAATCCGTGGATACAACCTAAAAGGAGAGCGAATTTCAAATACATAGCATGAGATTTTTATAGCTCATTACAAATACTCTAAGCAAGTGTTCAAATTAAGTAAAAAATAATATCCAAAAGATCAATTTGATCTATAGTGTATCCCACATGAATCTTGTCAAACTGCTTGGTATATAAAACGTAAGTCACAAACATGACATAGGAGTTGGTATAAAATAAAAATACGGTAATCAATAAAAGAATCAAACTATGTAAAGCAGATGATTTGATTCATTTCGCTCTCACTCAAAGAAAAGCACATGTGATGAAAAGTGTGAGTTAGAAAGTGCGTGTTGAGGGAAAAAGAAAAGGCGTCGCTAATTTACTAATTGCGTTTTTCTTTTTTATAGCGTGGACACGTCCCGATAGCTACCGGGAATGTGCGACCAACAATTAGAACAAAAAAAACGGTAACCATCTTTGATTACCGTTTACTAGTAGCGGGGACACGACTCGAACGTGCGACCTTCGGGTTATGAGCCCGACGAGCTACCAACTGCTCCACCCCGCAATATATCTTTATATTGTAATTTCAATGTTTCGCCAACACCGTTGTGTCAAAAGCGCCTGCAAATATACACAAGCTTTTTGGTTTTGCAAGGGAAAAAGTGCAAAAAAACTTTAGCCATTGCCGATGCCGACCTGATCGTGCTAATATTCCGGACGTTCGAAATAAAAATTCGCGCCTAGATCTAATTTTCTGCTGATTTCTATACTTATCAACAAATAATTTATTTTATTTGTACTTCTAAAACAAAGAGCGATGAATAATTTTTGGTGGACACTAGGAGAGATTTTGAATGGAGCATGGTTCTATGACAACATTGGGAACATTTTCAATTATTCATGCATCGTTCTTGGATTCTTTGGATTTTTCTACTGGATGCGTTGGCAAGCTAAATTCAACAAGCAAGCTGAAAACAATCCAAATCAATTGAAGTAATTACATACCTCAGATAACGAAAGGTCTTCTTATTGAAGGCCTTTTTTTGTAGCCATGAAAAGTATCATCATCACAGCGGGCGGAATTGGAAAACGCATGGGAAGCGAATCTCCAAAGCAATTTCTGGAATTGCATGGAAAACCTATTTTGATGTATACGATCGAGCGCTTTCACCAATTTGACTCACAATATCAACTCATTGTCACACTTCCTCAAGAACACGTGAATACATGGGAAGATCTCTGTGAAAAATTGAATTTTACCATCCCCCATACGGTTATCCCTGGTGGAAAGGAACGCTTTCATTCAGTTCAAAATGCCCTAGCTCATTGTGTTTTTGAACATGTGGGAATCCATGATGGCGTACGTCCTTTTGTCTCACATGATACTTTGTCTCGATTGCAAACGGCCATTGATAACTCGCCAGCGGTGATCCCGGTGCTTGAACCAAAGGAATCGCTACGCATACTGACCCAAAATGGTAGTAAAGCATTGGATCGATCCACAATACGTACGGTACAAACGCCGCAATTCTTTCAGAAAGAGGTATTACTTCAAGCGTATCAGCAAGATTTTCAGTCCTACTTCACGGACGACGCCAGTGTGGTCGAAGCCTTGGGTACTCCCATTACATTGGTTCAGGGTAATTCTGAAAACATCAAGATCACTGAGCCCATCGACCTCGTCATAGCTGAGGCTATCATCAAAGGAGCTTAAGCTCTACCCAACGAATTCAACAAACGCAAGTGCTGGAAGATCGCTCCACCAAATGTGCGGTGATAATTGTACGGAATGCCGTATTCCTTGGCCGTTTTTCGTACGATCTTAGAAATCTTCGGATAGTGAACATGCGAAATGTCCGGGAACAGATGGTGTTCAATTTGATAGTTCAAACCACCAACATACCACGTTAACAAAGGATTCCAGTTCTCAAAATTGGCTGTCGTCATCATTTGATGCTTCGCCCATGAAATATCGTCATTCTTAACAGCGTATGAATCTTTGGTCATAAATTCCGTTTCAGGCATCACATGAGCCACCTGAAATACAAAAGCCAAAATACTGCCGCATACAAAGTGCATAACCCCAAATCCGATCAATACTTGCCACCACGAAATATCCATTACCAACATCGGGATAACCAAGATGTATGTGTAATAGATCGCTTTAGAAATGATCAATACCGTTAAAGCTTTTGCAAATGTTGTGTTTTGCGATTTCAGGAGTCCGTTCTTATGGTACTTATACAATTGCATGAAATCCTTATTTGTCATCCAAGAAAGTGTCATTAACCCATAAAAGAACCACGCATAGAACACTTGGAAACGATGCACTTTTTTTCGCGGCTCATTCGGAGAAAATCGCAATACGCCTACTGGAGCGATGTCCTCATCCATGTCATGAACATTCGTAAAACTATGGTGTAATACGTTGTGCTGTATACGCCAATTCAAGTTATACCCTCCAAGGATTTCCATGGAATAACTCATGATCTTGTTTACCCAGTTGAAGCGTGAAAAAGCCCCGTGATTCGCATCGTGCATAATCGCAAGACCAATTCCAGCCATACCAACTCCCATAACTATCGTCATGAAAAACATGATCCATGGGTTTTCGATAACACCAAAAACCATCAGGAAATAAGGTAATAAAAACACGCTGAACATTAATGGAACCTTAAGTAAGATTCGCCAGCTTCCGAAGCGCTTTAAGTTGTTCTTTTTCAAGTATTCATCTACTTGCTGCGCTAATTTTTTTGAGAACTCGTCGTTTCTCGTTAATCGAATGTATTGCATAAACTATGGCTACAGGCTATTCTCTGCATCCTTTAACAAAGTTACCTATAAATGCCATTGAAACCAACCATGAACCATTAAATACTCAACCAATAATCGTTAATTTCAATTTAATGTTCTGGTTTACAACACTTTACTTTCCGTTCCAATTGGTCATGGTCAATTGCAATCCTATTGAAGAAAAACTCTTTAAAAACTCTGTTGAAACGGCAATTCTTTCCTCTAAAAGTTTTGATTCTTCTTCGGTCCAATTCCCTAAAACATAATCCGATTGCTGGCCCTTGTGAAAATCGCTGCCTACACCGAAGCGCAAACGACAATATTCCGTGGTATTCAACACCGTTTGTATATCTTTTAGGCCATTGTGACCACCATCCGATCCTTTGCCCTTCATGCGCAATTTTCCAAAGGGCAATGAGATGTCATCTGTTACCACAACCAGATTCTCCTTCAGGATCTTCTCCTGTTGCATGTAATAGTTCACCGCCTTACCCGATAAATTCATATAGGTGGTCGGTTTGATCAGAATCAAAGTTCTTCCTTTATATTTCACCTCCGTCTTCTCCGCCACTTTCTGCAAAACAAAGGTTCCTCCCAATTCTTTGGCAAGCGCATCCATTACCTTGAACCCAATGTTGTGACGCGTATTTTCGTATTTCACTCCCGGATTTCCTAAACCGACGAACAAGTATTTCATGGTGCAAAGATAACCATTGCTATCTTTGTCTAAAACGATAGTATGCGTGTATTGGGAATAATTCCGGCCCGTTACGGTTCCTCCCGCTTTCCCGGGAAACCCTTGATCGATCTAAAGGGCAAAACGATGATTCAACGCGTTCTGGAAGGAACGTCTAAATCTAACTTGCTTTCTGCGGTGATCGTGGCAACGGATGACGAACGTATTGCAGAACACGTGCGCGCCATTGGAGGAAAGGTTCTACTTACTTCTGCTGAACATCCCACAGGAACGGATCGCTGCGCTGAAGTAGTTCGAAATGTAAATGAAACTTTCGACGTGGTTATCAATATTCAAGGCGATGAGCCCTTAGTAGATGCCCGTCAGTTGGACCAATTGCTTGGTGCATTTTCAGATCCGGCTGTACAGATCGCTACGTTGGCATCACGCAACATCGATTTAGAGGCCATACACAATCCCAATCGGATCAAAGTTGTGGTTGATAACAAAAATGATGCGTTGTATTTCTCGCGAAGTGCGATTCCAAATACTGTAAATGCCAAGGAAGATCCTTTGAAAAGCTATCCATATTTACGTCATATTGGTTTGTATGCTTATCGCCCTGAGGTATTATTACAGATCAGTCAACTACCAGAAACCTCTCTGGAAAAAACAGAGTCGTTGGAACAATTGCGTTGGTTGTATCATGGCTTGGCCATCCGAGTGGTAGAAACTGCCATTGAAACGCCCAATATTGACACTCCGGAGGACGTAGCAAAAGTCTTGGAGCTTATCCCATAAAAAAACGGAGGACTAAGCCTCCGTTTCTTGTTTTGTATTATTGTCCGATACCGGCTCTGATTTCTTTTCTTCTTTTGGGAAGTATTTGCGTTGACGGATGATCACCATAACCACTCCTATGCTTATTGCCGCATCTGCCACGTTCCAAATGGCTGGAAAGATGGTGTTGTCTCCCAATTCACTGTTATCATACCAGGGAACCCAGGATGGCCATTCTACAGTAAATTGGAACATATCTACCACATTGCCCAAAAGAAATCCGGTATGACGTGTTTCTATCTTACCGAAAATCCCACAGTCCGATACAACACCTGAACCTTCCAAATGATTGAAAGAAAGACAAGGGTCGTAGGTAAAGATAAAATCATACAGCGCCGAATCGATCAAGTTTCCTGATGCACCAGCAAAGATCAACCCGATAGCCAAAAGCAATTCCGTGCGCACACCTTTCTGAAGTTGTTTCCAGAAGTAGTATGCAATTCCACCAATTGCAAAAATTCGGAATATGCTCAATCCTAATTTAGACCAAATAGAAGCCCCAAAAGTGGTTCCAAAGGCCATTCCCTGATTCTCGATGTAATACATCCGGAACCAATCGCCGAAAACGTTCACATGCTCGTCTGGTTCAAAGGAGGATTTTACCCAAATCTTTACTGCCTGATCAACTATGAGGATGATTAGGACGAAAGCACAGACGATAAGCAGTTGTTTTCGTTTCAAGCTTACTTGTTTTGCATGTTTTTCGCTTCGATACTCAAGGTAGCATGTGGTACCAAACGCAAGCGCTCTTTCGCGATCAATTTTCCAGTCACACGGCAAATACCATAAGTTTTATTTTCAATGCGCATCAAAGCATTCTTCAAATTCTCGATGAACTTTTCCTGACGTGCAGCCAATTGTGCCACTTCCTCACGAGATAAAGTCTCAGATCCATCTTCCATCATGTTGAACGTACGACCCGTATCATCAGTTCCATGATTATCGTTTGAAAGGGAAGCTTTCAACATGTCGTAATCTTCGTAAGCCTCTTTCAGTTTTTCGTTGATCAACTGGCGGAATTCTTCCAATTCAGTATCCGAATAGCGTGTCTTTTCCTGTGCCATAGCTCTGGTTTTTTGTTGTGGCACAAAAATAATTGAAAATCGATACGCCGTGCCTACTTTCAATCCACAGGAAGCGATACTTATTCACAAGTCACTGATCTGTTAAAGTGCTTTGTTGATTTTGAACCCATTGTGTTAATTCGATAAACATCTCAACACTCAAACGTTCAGGCCTTAACTGTAAAAAGGGATGATCAGCGTGACCCGCTGGCAACATGGCTTTGATGGAGTTTCGGATGGTTTTACGACGCTGATTGAAACTCATTTTCACCACTTGTTTGAACAATTTTTCATTACAATCCAAACCAGTGCGTTCATTTCTTACACAACGGATAACACCAGATTTTACTTTGGGTGGTGGATCAAAAACATGTTCATCTACGGTAAAACAATACTCAATATCATAATAAGCTTGCAATAAAACACTCAAAATACCATAGGCTTTTGAACCGGGTTTTTCTGCAACACGTTCCGCGACTTCTTTTTGGAACATCCCCATAATCTCCGGGATATGGTCCTTAAAATCAATACACTTGAAAAGGATCTGGGAGGAGATGTTGTAGGGGAAATTCCCAACCACAGCAAACGGTTTCGAGCCCACTAACCCGTAGGGATTCATTTTCAGGAAATCGCCGTAAATAATCCTATTCTCTAATTGTGGGTAATGTTGGTGTAAATAATCAATGGACTCTTTGTCGACATCCATGACCCACAGTTCCGTTTTTGGATCTTGCAATAAGAAGGCAGTCAATGCACCCATTCCCGGTCCTATCTCGATCACGGTATTACAACCCTGGTGATGTTGGAACTGCTGCGCGATCTTTTGACAAATATTCTTGTCTTTTAGAAAATGCTGTCCGAGGTGTTTCTTTGCTCTAACGCTCATGTGGGAAATGTTCAATAACTGTTAGCGTACTGCGAAAAGCGGCAAAGCGCCCTTCATAACGCTTCGTGTGTTCCACTTGCAAGCGCTGTGCATGTTCTTTCTGGTAAGTCGATAAATGGTCCTGACTATAGGCAATGTAGGTCATCGCATAGGTGCAACCTCCTTCTTCTTCATTATTCATCTTCGACATGCGACCTTCCAGAAAACATCCGGTTGCTATTACGTCGGGTATGTGCACGGTGCGCATCCAATTCACCCAATCGTTTTCCACGGCCGGATCAATGCTGACGGTTACATTGTAAATGATCTGTTCCATAATCGGATTCAAAGATACAACCAAAAAAAGAAAATCCCCTGCCGGATTCTCAGCAGGGGATCTTCAATATTCTTTAACGCTCAGATCATTGCTTGATCCAACGGTAAGTTTTAGAAACTGCATTCATTTGAACGCGTACCAAATACATTCCTGGCATCCATGTCGAGGTAGGAATGGTTACACTTTGAACGTCTGCACCGTGTACACTTTGTGAAATGATCTTTCCATCTGTTGAAATCACTTCGATGGTATAGGCTGCAGAAACCTTAGACAATTCAACGTTCAAACTATTCACTCCCGGATTTGGAAGTATTGTTACCGTACCCAACACCTCGTCAGTAATTGACAAGTTACCATCTACACCGTCACAGTTCTCGTCAATACCATTGCCAAGAACATCTGTTGCACCCGGATTGATTGAAGCCACTGTATCATTGCAGTCGCCACCTTGAAGAACAAATCCAACCGGAGCCTCGCATGCTGCAATCGCATTGAATGGATCACCATAGGTATCGTTATCCGAATCTGCATAATAGATTTCTTGACCTGCAGTAGGTGCTGGATTGGTATCATCACAATCGTTACTGTTTCCAACATAACCTGCAGGCTGTTGACAATCCACGGTTGTTACTGCTGGGTTACCACGACCATCGTTATCAGCATCCTCATACCACGTGAATGTTGGCAATCCTTCGTCGATGTTGTTATCGCAGTTGTTATCCTCACCATCACATACTTCTGTTGCACCTGGATAAGTTGCAGGATTTGTATCGTCGCAATCTGTATTATCAAGTACAAAGCCAGCCGGTGGGGTACAGGCTACAGTAGTGTTCGTTGCATCTCCAAAACCATCTGCATCTGCATCTGCATAATAGGTAATTCCTGCTCCACCAACAGCATTGTCATTGTCATCACAATCCGTGTTGTTTGTAACATAACCTACCGGTTGTGTACAAGCTGTTTGAGAAACTGCGTTGTTACCAAAACCATCGTTATCTGCATCTGCATACCATGTTGTTGGCGCACCGATCACATTGTTCGCATCGTTACAATCGTCGCTGTTTGAAACATAACCCGCAGGTGTAGCACATTGCGTCAAACTCGCAGCAGGATTACCTAAGCCGTCACCATCAGCATCCTGATACCACACAGCACCCGGGAATTCAGCGGCGTTGTTGTCGTTACAATCCGTATTGTTCGTCACATAACCAACAGGCGGTACACAATCCGTTACTGTAACTAACGGATCTCCAAAAGAGTCACCATCTGCATCAGAATAATAGGTCTGAGTTGTTAACGCTGTGATAAATCCTTCTACAGAAACGTTATCGTGACGGTAAGTAGCTCCAGAAGACGCCATTGTTGTGATATAGAAACGGAATTCAACCGGCCCATAGATCGTATTGAACGCCGCCGGAAGCGTAACCGTTACCGGTGTCATGGTAGATGTTGGTGTCGCTGTGAAAATGTCAGTTTGGAAATTGTCCAAACTAGAACGTACTGTTACCGTTGGGGCACCGCTACTTGCACGATGCGTAAATTTCAAGGTGTACAAGTTCAAGGCGTAGCAAGAAGCTGGTGTCAGCGTGAATCCATAATATTCAGTTGGTACAATAGCTCCTGTCTGATTCCAACCACTGTAGTTGATCACATTTGCAGCTTGCGCGCACGTTTGTGTTCCGGATACATTGTACAATGAGAAGGTAGCATTCGCTGGTTGTGCGGTTACGTTCCATACCGGCGCAGCACAATCATTTGCTGTAAACTCATAAATTCCTATTTGTCCCGGAGTAACGATCAGGTCACCTCCTGAACAGTCTTCATCTATTCCATTATTTGCGATTTCTGTACCATTCGGATTGATTGCTGGATTCGCATCATTACAATCTGTGTTGTTTGCAACGTATCCAATAGGTTGCGTACATGCAGTTTGAGTAGTAGCACCTCCAAAACCATCATTGTCCGCATCGATGTACCAAGTAGTAGCCGCACCAATCGCGTTGTTATTGTCATTACAATCGTTTGAATTCGTAACATATCCAGCGATAGGGGCACAACCAGTTTGAGTTACTGCAGGGTTACCCAAACCGTCGTTGTCACTGTCCTGGTAATACGTGATCGATCCAACGATAGAAAGATTCAAATTGATCGTAGAGTCGCACCCTACACTGTTAGCACCAGCTAAAACTTGTGTATATGTACCGGAAGAACCATATGTCTGTCCGTTCAAGGTATACGGTCCACAGTTAGAAACTGTCAAGTTATTTGTGGTTGGGTTATTCACCGTCAAATTCAAGAAGATAGTACTGTCGCAACCAACAGAATTGGCATTTGCAAGCACTTGTGTGTAGTTACCTGAAGTGGTGTATGTTTGTCCATTCAAGGTATACGGTCCACAGTTGGTAACTGTCATGTTATTCGAAGTGGCACATGCACTTGGTGTTACTTGCGTCCACAAATTAGAAACACGAATCTCATCGATCTGAATATTCCCGGTTCCAGCACCAGCAGTACCTGCCTGTCTTACATAAATCGATGCAAAGTTGGTGAATGTTGAAGTACCGAGTGTGGAAGTCATTGTTGGAGCAGGCTCCGTCGCTAGGCCTAAAGTTGGGTTTATCCACATACTTGCCTGTACAGGGTTCGTTGCACGTTTTACTTTTACTACAACAAAAATTGGTGTTGCGACCGGTAAATCTCCTGAAAACGTTGGTTGCAGTGTTGCTGCACCAGTATTCAATAAGGCCAACTGAAATGTATTAGCAGCTACTCCGGCGCGAATACGCAATTGTCCTCCAAAAATGTTAACTGTTCCCCCTACTGTTTGACCAAAACCAAAGAAATTATCACCTGTTAAACTCGTATTCAATGACAACCCTGTAGTATTAGGTAAATTAACGATCAATGAATAGTAAGCCGAATCAGAAGTAATCGAGATTGCTTTATTTAAGTCTTGTCCGTTTCCAGCAACGTAATTGGCTTTATTACCTACTGAAGTAGGAAGATTCGGGTAAAATAACGAACCTGCATTATCGGCTTGAAACTGTCCAGCAATACCACTATGGCTTGTCCAACCATTTGATTCTAATGTCCCAGTGAAATTGAACTGATCTAAAATTTGCCCGAAAGCTTGTACTCCCAGAAGTAAAATAGGTAGTATTAAAAGTCTTTTCATGTGTATGAACTAAAAGTTGGGACAAAGGTAGGAAACCA
>JBMLQF010000024.1:0-6446 GCA_049241705.1 Fluviicola sp.
ACCTTCCAATAATTTCAAAACCACGGGAGCGCCACCTGCAGAATCAACGACGTGCTCAACGTCACGAGAATAATTCGTGAAGACCGTTTTTGGTAACCCTACTCCCTCTTTCGACAATACCTGCAAACAACGGAGTTTATCTCTGGAATGTACAATCCCACGGGATCCAACGACGGAAAAAACGCCCATCATTTCGAATTGACGAACTACCGCTGTACCAAAAAAAGTAACCGATGCTCCAATACGTGGAATTACCGCCTGAAAGTTTTCTAAATACTGGTCGCCGTAATAAAGCGACGGACCGCGCTGTTCGATTTCGATGTTGCAACGCAAATGATCGATCACATGAGCTTCGTGTCCACGTTGTTGTGCTGCCTCTACCAAACGACGGGTGGAATACAGACTTGAATTTCTAGAAAGAATGGCAATTTTCATATGGCTAACGCCTATTGATTTTCAAATTTATACGATAAGTTTACTTTGGAAGTATCGATCAAGAAACGCTTATTCAGCAAGCGACGACCTAATAAAATGGGATTGCGTAATCCCGTACGCTCGGTTAGCGAAAAGACCGTTTCATAGGTTTTCCCAAACAATTGAACTGTGCCTTTGATAAAGAAGCGTTCTTGCGCATAACCATTTGAACTTTTAACTGTTTTGCGTTGAAATGACTCAAAATACTTCACTTCTCCGGTGTAGCCAGAAATCTCAGGATCCAAAAAAACGACCTCCAATACATCCTTCCCATCGCGTTGAATAAGATGAATGCGTTCGCAGTGCATGGTACAGGAATACGCTCCGGAATCAATTTTTACCGGCACATGGTCTAATCCGAATGACGGAAAGGCGATCTTGTCTTTTCTACCAAGTATTTCCATGGGCTTAATGAGCAAATTGGATAAAGTCATCCGTTGCAAAAGTAGACCAAATTTTGTCCAACTGCGCTTTAAACGTAGGATTACTTTCTGTTTTCTTATCTATCATTGGAGCCTCCAAAGGCATTCCTTCTACTTGAGTTATCCCCTTGTATAAATAACGCTCGTTCGATTCGTAGAGCAACGCATAACGATCAGCGGGTGACACATCTGAACGACAACTTTTCGTGTACTGGAAACTCACTTCAGCCACTCCATCTCCGTCCAAATCAGTGATAGAAAGCGATTTCTTCGTAAATCCGGCATACAGATCAAAACCATCACATATTTGAGCATCACTCATGCGCCATAGCTGTCGGTATGGAGACGCTTCATCAGTGCGTACATAGCAATAAGCGAAAATTTCTGCACGATCGTGCTGCTTTACATACTGTCCGTTTTCATTCTTTTGGCTCACTGGAAACATCCCTGTCTGGGTCAAAATAACCAGGTTATGACCATTGGCATCATCAAATTCCAAGACTTCCACCAAAATTCCTTTGTACGACAAATCTCTGGGTATATGGTTGTATCCAACGGCATTGATATTGTGAGTAGGCACATTTTTCACATTGTCCCAGATCCCCAACCATAAGAAAGGACGCATAGCACTTTCAGCTTGCTGTGCTGATAGAGAAAACGGAACGATTAGTGCGAGCAGGAAGCGTTTCATGTCTTAATTTTTTTTATCGAAAATAGGATTTTTTGGCATGGAATTGACATTTTTCAGGTACTTGGTAAAAAAAGTTGTAGCTTTGCCCGTCGATTTTGAAAATAAATCACTAATATTGCACCCCCAATTAAGGGATACCATAAGAAAATTAGAGTCATGGATTTTATTAGAGAGCTTCAAAAAGAATTGGTAGAGGTAAAAAATTTCCCGGCTTTCGGAGCAGGAGATACTATTACCGTTTCTTACAAAATTAAAGAGGGTAACAAAGAGCGTATCCAGCAATTCCAAGGTGTTGTTTTGCAACGTCGTGGTTCAGGAACAACTGAAACTTTTACAGTGCGTAAAATGTCAGGAAACGTTGGTGTTGAGCGTATCTTCCCTATTTCTTCACCTTTCATCGAAGAAATTACAGTTAACAAGCGTGGTGCGGTTCGTCGTGCACGTATTTTCTACTTCCGTGGTCTTACAGGTAAGGCAGCACGTATCAAAGAAAAAAGAAGCTTCTCTCACTAAGTCGATACTTATTCGATATATGAAAGTCGTTCCGATTGGAGCGACTTTTTTTTTTTATTTTTCCCAAAACCATCCTCCCACTCTGGCTTCATTTTTGCTCAAAATACGCCATGAAAAATCAAATCCTAAGACCATTTTTCCTTATTTGCTCATGCGCATTGATTCTAACTGCGTGCTCCGCTCAGGAAGAACCCACCCAATCATCAGTAGAAACAAAATCTACACAAAAACCAACCAATCCGGTTGATTCCTTGATGAAATTATACGCCAATACATCCGTCAAATCCCAATCTCTGGGAACTGTGTCTAATGGATCTTTGAAAAACAGTGCCTTATTTCCGTTTAGCGGTCCTAACTTTCGATACTTCGACACATCTAGTTATTTGTCAAAAAGAGCCTTTCTAAACGCTTCTGTGCTAAAATCCGTACTGGAATGCTACAAAACACTTGAAACATCATTAAACGGACGAATTTTTGGCGTCATGGAGTGCTCTCACGAACATGGAGGCAAACTCACACCGCACAGGACCCATCAAAACGGATTAAGCATTGACTTTATGACACCTCTCTTGTTCAATGGCCAACTGAATCACGATCTGGACACCTTGGGCGCCGCTCACTATTTCATGCAATTTGATGATCGGGGTTACTACACCGTAGACCCCAGATATCGCATCGATTTCGAAACCATGGCACAACACATCTACACCTTGTATCAAATTGCAAAAGCAAATGGTCATCCGATAGAAAAAGTGATCTGGAAACTGGAACTTCAAGACGAATTGCTAGCCACTAAATACGGCAAGTTATTATTGAAGGAAAATGTGTATTTTACCAAACACTTAAAACCTTTAATTAATAATTTACATGACGATCATTATCACATTGATTTTCAAAATACTAAATAAACATAGTTCTATTGGATTTATCGCGCTATTTTCTGCATTTTCTTACGGACAAACGGACACGGCACTTTTGCGAAAACACGTTGTAGAACTCACAGAAAACCCTCGAGCACGGAACTACTTGCATCCGGATCGTTTGAATGAAGTTTCTAACTACATTTTTAGTGAGTTAAGTAAAGTAACCGACACTTGCTTCTTCCAAAACTATCAGGTCAAGGGAATCACCTACCGCAATGTTGTTGCCCGAATCAATGGGAAATCCGCCAAAAGAATCGTTATCGGAGCGCATTATGACGTGTGTGGGAACCAACCTGGCGCAGATGATAACGCCTCTGGAATAGCCGGATTATTGGAATTAGGCCGCATTCTGCCTCATGATTCACTGGAAAACACGATCGAATTGGTCGCATACACACTGGAAGAACCCCCATTCTTCAGAACTGATTGGATGGGAAGTTACGTGCATGCTAAAAGTCTCAACGATACACAAGTGGAAGTAACCGGGATGATCTCTTTGGAAATGATCGGGTATTACGACACGAAGAAAGGCTCTCAGCACTATCCCCTAGGATTTCTGAAACTTTTTTACGGTTCCAAAGGCGATTTCATCACGGTCGTCAACAAGTTCGGTCCTGGTGAGTTCGCGCGCAGATTCACCAAAAGATTCAAGCATCAAGCAGTCTTAGAAGCCAAGCAGTTCAAAGGACCAAAACGACTGACAGGTATCGATTTCTCAGATCACCTGAATTACTGGAAATTTGGATACAGTGCATTGATGCTCACAGATACCGCTTTTTATCGTAACTTTCATTACCATCAGCAAAGTGATACGATTTATTTATTAAACTTTGCCCGCATGAAAGAAGTGATAGATGCTGTTCAACAATCATTAAAATAAAAAGCTATGAAAATTTTAGTTCTATCTGCTAGTCTGATCGCGCTGAGCACAGCAAAATGCGACAAAACTGAATGTGTTGAAAAACCAAAAGCTGATTGTATGTGCACCATGGAATACGATCCTGTTTGTGGTTGCAATAAGAAAACTTACAGTAATGCCTGCGCTGCCGAATGCGCCGGAATCACAAAATATACGCCTGGAGAATGTCCTGAATAATGTTAAACACATTGATCAAACAAGCCTATTTAGAATATTGTTAATCAAGTATTTGCAAAAATAGTTGATTAACAATTAAAACCCGAGTAAATTCAGCTTCAGTAAAACTAAATTTACCGTTAAAAAGTAAGATTTAAAAAGATTCATTTTTCAATTCACGTGCCGAAAAAGGCTCAGAAACTTGAGGCTATTGAGCGTTAAACTCGTTGCGCAAGAATTCGAGATAAGGTTCCAAACCCGGTAAATTCGGTGTATTCAGCACTTCGAAATACGGATAGATGGTGCGTGCTGCTTTTTCCATGAACTCAAAATCTCCTTGCTGCGCAGCAGTTTGGAATGCTTGCTGCAAGAACATACCCAATTTGTTGCGCGCCATATCGACATTGAACTTTGTAATACCTGTCATGAAATACTGTGCAGAAGCACTTTGATAATCGTGCGACTGGTAATAAAATGCCAACCACTCACCTTCGATATCCAAATTCGGGTCCGGGTATTTTGCGATAAATTGCTTCGTGTAGAAATCAGTACTGTCCGACTCCAATTGATGCAAGGTTACGATGTACTTTCCAAGATCTGTTCGTGTCTTTTTTGAATCAAAATAAGTTTTTAGCGCGATATTCATCGGATTCCGCTCAGGATGCAACACCGTTTCTGCGCGATTCAACAACTGTTGCGCATTTTGGCCACCTACGATCTTAGTCGCTAAACTCCCATCTGGATTGAAGTACAACAACGTGGGATAAGCCGTAATGCCAAAGCGCTGCATGACATCCGGACCATCATTCTTCTCACCATCCAATTTCAAAGAGATGAAAGAGGCATTGTACACGCTTCCAACCGCTGTATCCATGAAAGCCGTTCTGGCCATAACCTTACAAGGTCCACACCATTCAGCATACACATCCACGAAAAGTGGTTTATTTTGTTTTTTGGCTGCATCCAAAGCCTCTTGCAAGGTTCCATGCATGAAGGTGATCTGTGCCTGAATTCCGCTAAAAGCTGCGACGGCCACAAAGCCAAAAAGAGTGATCATTTTTTTCATAGGGGCAATTTACGACAAATTTTGCTGTCGATTTGCAACTTTCGTGCCGTTAACGAAACAATCACAAAATTCCCAGACTCCTTTCAAATGCCTGTACTTTCGGCAACAAAACCTCATCCTCGATCATGGCGTGTTTCCACAGATCGGCTTCGAATTGTTCCAATTGATGGATAAATACGCGGAAAGGCATTGGAATTTCTTTGTCTTTCAAGCTTGCAGCGATTACTTGACGTACCCGGTTCAACTCCACCTCTACGTCGGTATGTGAATCGAGGAATACTTGCGTAGAAAATCCGGAATACAAGTCCGATTGATTCGCTAATTCACCCGAAACCAAAGCCTCGATATAGGGAAATAGTTTGCGCTCTTCCAAGCGAATGTGCTCTTTCAGTACGCGTGAATAGTCCACGAAAAAAGCACACAAAAAACGCATAAGCGGATCAGCTTGCGCATCTTCGCGGAACAAGTTGTAGATCGATTGTTCGATCGAAGGTAATTTGCGATTCAGGTAATAATCATGGGATAAGCGCAAAAAGGCTACCAGGTCTTGAATGGAAAAGTCGCGCAGTGCTTCCAGCGGAAATTCTGCATGATCATCGGATGCTTCTACGAGAATTTCGATCAAGTGACTGTTCAGCTCGTGGTTTACGCGCGATCTGCGCACGAAAGTCAATTTATCTTGCAACAGTTCGGCCGTGGATATGGTTGTTAGCGCATTCATAGTGCGAATTCTTAAATTATTGTTCATTGCGCTCGTTCAAAACAAAAGTGCGGCAAAAACATAGATCAGGCAATACCGTAAAAAGGGGATTTTGAGGTTGATCCAATGCAATCGGGAATATTGAACGTTTGAACTATTGAACCTTTGAACTCTTGATCTTTTGAACTCTTGATCCATTGAACCTTTGAACCTGTTTGAGCTTTTGATCCGTTCCGCATTTAATTCACTGTTCAATAAGCTCTTAAAACAATAAAAGTGTACATTCACCGAAACAAAAAAATACGAATACTATGCGTGTTGATACCCAAAAGCCTTATACGCTGGCTGAATTGAAACCGAAATTGGAAGCAGCATTCCCGAATTACACCGTTAAATTTCGTGGACCAAAAGTGTTGATCATCGCTGAAGGCAAGATTGCCGGAGCACAAATTGTTGGAGAGAAAAAGAACCATGTACGCATTTTCGAAGGATTCCCTACGATGGGCGGACAAATGCTTTTTGTGTTGACTATCCTACTATTGGGAGTCATCATCCCTTTTGGAATCTACATGATCTCTATGA